>JAAWHU010000053.1 GCA_022796015.1 Hungatella sp.
CATTGGCGCCACCTCCCTTCCTATGTATTCCGGCAAGCCGGTCATTGGCTCGGGAGGCTACCACCCCTGTCATGGGTTCCATGAATGGATTCTACCATAATCTGACAGGAATTTCAACAGTACCCTTTTAGCGGGTAGCAAAAGTACGAACCTGATTTTTAAGTGTCATATTAGTGTCATGGGAAAAACAAAAAGACTGGAAAACCCTTATTTTATCAGGTTTCCAGTCCAAATGTCCCCTATTCGAACTCTATGGTCCCAGGAGGTTTTGAAGTGAGGTCATAAAACACCCGATTAATCCCCTTCACCTCATTAATAATCCTATTCATCACTTTAGTCAGCACTACAAAAGGAATCTCCGCCATCTCCGCCGTCATAAAATCCACAGTATTCACCGCCCGCAGCACCACGGCATAATCGTAGGTCCGCTCGTCTCCCATAACACCCACAGACCTCATATTGGTCAGCGCAGCAAAGTATTGGCCGATCTTCTTGTCCAACCCGGCTTTTGCAATCTCTTCCCGGTATATGGCATCGGCATCCTGAACCATAGCCACCTTTTGGGCGGTAACCTCCCCGACGATCCGGATGCCCAGGCCCGGGCCCGGGAAGGGCTGGCGGAACACCAGCTTTTTGGGTATCCCCAGTTCCAGGCCGGCCTTGCGCACCTCATCCTTGAAGAGATCCCTCAAAGGCTCAATCACCTCTTTAAAATCCACATAGTCAGGAAGGCCTCCTACATTATGGTGGGATTTGATTACAGCAGATTCCCCTCCCAGGCCGCTTTCCACCACATCAGGGTAAATGGTTCCCTGAACCAGGAAATCTACGGCGCCGATCTTTCCTGCCTCCTCCTCAAATACCCGGATAAATTCCTCTCCTATAATCTTTCTCTTTTTCTCCGGCTCCTCCACGCCTTTCAGCTTCTCATAAAACCGCTCCTGGGCATTGACCCGGATAAAGTTCAGATCATAGGGGCCCTTGGGGCCGAATACTTCCTCCACCTCGTCCCCCTCGTTCTTCCTCAGAAGGCCGTGATCCACGAACACACAGGTCAGCTGGCTTCCTATTGCCTTGGAGAGCATAACCGCCGCCACAGAAGAATCCACGCCTCCCGACAGGGCACAGAGCACCTTTCCGCTTCCCACCTTTTCACGGATAGCCCGGATGCTGGTCTCCACAAAGGTATCTATCTTCCAGGTTCCCTCACAGCCGCATATCTTGTAGACAAAATTATGAAGCATCTTTGTTCCCTCCTGGGTATGGAGAACTTCCGGATGGAACTGTATGGCATATAACTTCTGCTCCTCCCGCTGGGCCGCCGCCACAGGGCAGTCGGTGGTATGGGCAATCACCTGAAATCCCGGGGCAATCTTCTCGATATAGTCATTGTGGCTCATCCAGCAAACCGTCTTCTCGGACACATCGCCAAACAACGGGCTGGACTTATCCACACTCACTTCAATCTTTCCGTACTCACGAACCGGAGCCTTGCACACTCGGCCTCCCAATCTATGCATCATCAGCTGCGCTCCATAGCACAGGCCCAGAACCGGAATCCCCAGTTCAAACAGCTCCCGGCTGCAGGATGCTGCCCCCTCCTCATAGCAGCTGTTGGGGCCTCCTGTCAGAATAATTCCCTTGGGATTCATAGCCTTGATCTCACAAATGTCTGTCTTGTAGGAGTAAATTTCACAATATACGCCGCACTCACGGACACGGCGGGCCACAAGCTGGTTATACTGGCCGCCGAAGTCGATCACAATGATCTTTTCTCTATTCACAAGTATCCCTCCTGATTTTCTTTAAAGCTATATTCTACATCAAGAGCCTTCAAAATACAAGAGGGAGTGCTACAAAGCCACGACAAAGGCCATCTCCTAGTCTACGGCTTCCCCGGCATTGATCTCATCGGCTAATATCTGCAGAAATATCTCAATATGCCTGGAAAATACCTTATATTTTTTCCACATAATACTGCTTCTTATGGCTACCTTAGGTTTAAGGGGCTTAAAACAGATTGTATGTCGCAACAATATTCAGAGCTCTTTGATTGCCTCCCAGCCATCCGGCAAGTTCATTTTTTACCATCTCCTGGCTGGAAATAATAACAGGTTGGTTCAGGTAATCGAAGATAGTCGTATTTGGATATACCTGCAGGCTCAGCAACGATTCCCAGATCAAATAGTCCCTGGTCCAGCTTTTCCGTAACATACTGTGCATTTCCGCTGTTTAAATGAAACTTTATATGAGAATATGTTGGATATAGTTTCATAACAAACTTCGTTACACCTTACGGCATTTCAAAAGGAATGACCGGCATCAGTTTATTTTTTACCATCCATACGCTGACGGTTATCCTGGCCAGACTCCTGGCCGGAAGAGCGGCAAGGGTATTGGGAATCATCAACACTATCTATTTAGGAATCGGATTAAGTGTGTGTTCATCGGTGATCATATCCTTTATGAATTCGTCTTTCCTCATGATTCTCTCGTCAGCCCTGCTGGGCATCGGAATTACCTTTGTGGTTCAATTAACACAGGATTATGTGCTGAGTCATGCCCATGAGCATCGAAAAGGCGTAGCAAATACAACCTGGATGCTGCCGGGAGATCTGGGTACGGGATTTGGTTCCATGATATGGGGGTATATATCCACTGGTCTCGGCTATCTCATTACCTACCTGCTTTCTGCCGCCGTCATGGGAATCGGTTGTGTCGTAGGAAAATCCGTATTAGGGAAACATAACCCATAAATTCTAATCAAGAGCCGGAAAACCTCCATACAACCGGCTTCCGGCTCCTGTCTATATCCCAGATAATTTAGAGATCCAGATACCTCTTCACATACTGCCCCGTGTAAGACTTCTGGCACCGGGCCACCTCCTCAGGTGTGCCGGCAGCTACCACGGTTCCTCCGTTGTCGCCGCCTTCCGGCCCCATATCAATAATATAATCCGCCGTCTTGATCACATCCAGATTGTGTTCGATCACCACCACCGTATTGCCGCCCTGCGACAGCTTTCTTAAAATATCCACCAGCTTATGGACATCGGCAAAATGCAGACCTGTGGTGGGCTCATCCAGCACATAGATGGTCTTGCCGGTTCCCCGCCTGCTTAGCTCCGAAGCCAGCTTAATCCTTTGGGCCTCGCCTCCTGACAGCTCTGTGGAGGGCTGGCCCAGACGGATATAGGACAGGCCTACGTCGTTAAGGGTGGCAATCTTCCTGTGAATCGACGGTACATTCTCAAAAAACTTAGAGGCCTCCTCCACCGTCATATTCAGCACATCATAGATACTCTTGCCCTTATACTTTACCTCCAGGGTCTCTCTGTTGTACCGTTTGCCGCCGCAGACCTCGCAGGGCACATAGACATCGGGAAGGAAATGCATCTCAATCTTAATAATCCCGTCGCCGGAACAGGCCTCGCATCGCCCGCCCTTCACGTTAAAGCTGAAACGTCCTTTCTTATATCCCCGCTCCTTGGCGTCTACGGTGGAGGCAAACAAATCCCGGATCATATCAAAGACGCCTGTGTAGGTGGCGGGATTCGACCTGGGTGTCCGGCCGATGGGGGACTGATCTATGGCAATGATCTTGTCCAGATACTCCTCTCCCTCCATCTTTTTAAATTTCCCCGGTATGGTTCTGGCCCGGTTCAGCTTCTTTGCCAGGTTCTTATATACAATCTCATTGACCAGAGAGCTTTTCCCGGAACCGGATACTCCCGTCACGCAGGTCATAACTCCCAGGGGAATCCGTACATCAATTCCCTTCAGATTATTCTCGGCTGCTCCCTTTACGGTGAGCCAGCCCGAAGGCTTCCTCCGCTCCTTGGGAACGGGAATCTGCACGCGGCCGCTGAGATAAGCTCCTGTAATAGACTCGGGACAATTCATAATGTCCTCTGCCGTGCCTGTGGCGATAACCCGTCCGCCGTGCTCTCCTGCACCCGGACCAATATCCACAATAAAATCCGCCGCCCGCATGGTGTCCTCGTCATGCTCCACTACCAGCACGCTGTTGCCCAAGTCCCTCAAGTGAATCAAAGTCTGCAGAAGCTTGTCGTTGTCCCTCTGGTGCAGGCCGATGCTGGGCTCGTCCAGAATGTAGGCCACTCCCACAAGACCCGACCCGATCTGAGTGGCCAGACGAATCCTCTGGGCCTCCCCGCCGGACAACGTGCCTGTGGCCCGGGACAGAGACAGATACTCCAGGCCTACATCAATCAAGAATGTAACTCTGGCGCGGATCTCCTTGAGAATCTGGGCTCCCACCGCCTCCTGCATGGCAGTCAGCTTCAGACCATCTACAAATTCACGGAATTTCACAATGGACATGTTGGTAGCATCATAAATATTCAAATCTCCCACAGTAACTGCTAAAGAGCTTTTCTTCAGACGCTTCCCCTTACAGGCAGAACAGGGCGTGATCCTCATAAAGGTCTCATACTCAGCCTTGCTGGATTCGGAAAATGTCTCCCGATAGCGGCGCTCCACATTCTTTACTATGCCTTCAAAAGCCACATCATAGACGCCTGTTCCCCTCTGTCCCGTGTAGTGTACTTTTAATTCTTTTCCATCCGTGCCCCAGAGAATGATCTTCTGGATCTTTTCCGGATATTCTTCAAAGGGAGTATCCAGGCTGAACCGGTACTCCTCGGCCAAAGCATCCAGTATGGCCCGCGTAAAGCTGCCTTTATCCCCGCAGGACTGCCAGCCCATAACCACGATAGCCCCCTCCAAAATACTTAAGGACTTATCAGGAATCATCAGCCCCTCGTCAAACTCCATCTTATATCCCAGTCCGAA
Organism: Hungatella sp.; assembly: GCA_022796015.1. Taxonomy (GTDB): domain Bacteria; phylum Bacillota; class Clostridia; order Lachnospirales; family Lachnospiraceae; genus UBA3402. Next base: position 4,816 of record JAAWHU010000053.1, read on the forward strand.
ACAGTCCGGGCAGGCGCCGAAGGGATTATTGAAGGAGAAGCTTCTCGGTTCCACCTCCTCGATGCTGATTCCGCAGTCCGGACAGGCAAAATGCTGGCTGAAATTCACGGGCTCCCCTTCCATCACGTCCACGATCATCAGGCCGCCGCCCAGATTCATGGTGCTCTCAATGGAATCCGTAAGGCGCTTCTCGATTCCCGGCCGAACCACAAGGCGATCCACAATCACTTCAATATTGTGCTTAATGTTCTTGTCCAGCTTGATCTCCTCTGACAGCTCATACTGATTCCCATCTATGCGGACACGGACATAGCCGCTTTTCCTGGCCTGGTCCAGCACCTTCACATGCTCCCCCTTCCGCCCTCTCACCACAGGAGCCAGCAGCTGAATCCTGGTCTTCTCCGGCATGGAAAGGATCTGATCCACCATCTGATCCACGGTCTGCTTGCGGATCTCCTTGCCGCACTTGGGACAGTGAGGAATTCCGATTCTCGCATAGAGAAGGCGCATATAGTCATAGATCTCCGTCACGGTGCCCACAGTGGAGCGCGGGTTCCTGTTGGTAGACTTCTGATCTATGGAAATGGCAGGTGAAAGCCCTTCGATACTCTCCACATCCGGCTTCTCCATCTGCCCGAGAAACTGTCTTGCATAGGAGGACAAGGACTCCATATACCGCCTCTGCCCCTCTGCATAAATGGTATCAAATGCCAGAGACGACTTCCCCGAACCGCTCAGTCCCGTCAGAACCACCAGCTCATTTCTCGGAATCTCCAGATCAATATTCTTTAAATTGTGCTCACTGGCACCACGTATCTTAATATACTGTCTTGACATGATAAACTCCTTGCTGTCACAAAAGAAATTAGATTAGGTTAGGCAATATCATATCATATTTTGTAAGGTTTTGCAAACATTTGTTCGTATTTTTTATAGGAATCATTATCTCTTTTTAGCCCCGGCCAGCCTCTTCATCTCCCTTGCATTGTCAAAGACAGCCTCCGTAATCTCCGCGCCCCCTAGTAAGCGGGCCAGCTCTGCGATCATCTGCTCCTCGTCAAGCTCCCTGATGGACGTGGTAGTGAGTCCCCCGGAAGACGCCTTGGCGATCTCAAAATGGGCGTCTGCCATGGCTGCAATCTGGGGAAGGTGGGTAATGCAGATTACCTGGTGGCTTCCTGCAATGTAGGACAGCTTTTCCGACACCTTCTGGGCCGTGCGGCCGCTGATTCCCGTGTCGATCTCGTCAAAGATCAGGGTGGGAATATCGTCGGTGTCTGCCAGAACCGCCTTGATGGCCAGCATGATCCTTGACAGCTCTCCGCCGGAAGCCACCATGCCCAGAGGACGCACAGGCATACCCGGGTTGGTGGAAATCATAAATTCCGCCTCGTCATATCCCCCCGCCCCATACTGTTCCAGGCGCCGAAACTCCATGGAAAACTGGACGTCTATAAAATTTAGGTCCTTCAGTCCCTGGCTGATACGCTTCACCAGCTTGCCTGCCTCCTTCTGGCGGAGAGCCGACAGCTTCCCGCACAGCGTTTCCAGCTGGCCTTCACATTCCTTCCATTCCTTCTCCGTATTCTGCTTCACCAGATCATAATTCTCCAGCTCCTCCAGACGGCGGCGCTTCTCCTCCAATTTTTCCAGAATCTCCCCGATGCTGCTGCCGTACTTGGCCTGGAGATTGTGAATCAGGTCAAGGCGCTCCTCAAGCCGGGCAAACTCCTCCTCGTCAAAGGAAAACCGATCCATATACTCCCGCACATCGTGAAGGGCATCGCCGATAATGGCGTCTGCATCGTAGAGCTGGTCACGGATTCCCGTCAGTTCCTCGTCATACTCCGCTGCCTGGGACACAGACTTTAAGGCAGAGCCTGTCTGGGCATTTTCCAGGATGTTGTAAGCCTCAGACAGATTCTCCATAATCCTCTGGGCATTCACAAGACGACGGTAACGAGCCTCCAGAGCTTCTTCCTCCCCCTCCTTCAGACCGGCATTTTCCAGCTCCTCGATCTCGTAGCGGCAGAAGTCGGCCTCCCGAAGCCTTCCCTCCTGATCCAGGTTCATAGCCTCCAGCTTCCTGGCTAATTTCTGATACCGGCCAAACACGCCGGATATTTCCTCTTTTAAGGGGGCAGTGCGGGATTTTGCATAATCGTCCAGAATCTGAAGATGTTTAGATTTGTACAATAAAGACTGGTGCTCATGCTGGCCATGAATGTCAATCAGAAGGCTGGTAATCTCTTTTAGCCTTCCTGCTGTCACGGTCTCGTCATTGATCTTGCTCACACTCCTGGCAGCCATGATTTTTTTAGAAATAATCAGGGTTCCATCCTCCGGAAGCTCCACCTCCAGCTCCTTAAGACGCCTTTTCTTCTCTGGTTCCTCCACGGAAAAGATAAGCTCCACATAAGCATAATCAGCGCCCTGCCGTATCAGATCCTTGGAAGCCTTGGCCCCCAGAGCTATATTTACGGAGCCGATAATAATGGACTTGCCGGCTCCGGTCTCCCCTGTGAGAATATTCAGTCCATCCTGAAAGAACACTTCCGCCTTCTCAATCAATGCCAAATTTTTCACTCGTAATTCCAGCAGCATCTTACGCCCTCCTAACCCTCTGCCAATTTCCGGATCTTATCCATCAAAAGAATGGTATCGTCCACGCTTCTCACTGCACACATAATGGTGTCGTCCCCTGCAATACAACCTACAATCTCATGGAAATGCATGGCATCCAGAGCCGCCGCCACCGCCATGGCCATGCCTGACACGGTCTTTATCACCAAAATATTCTGAGCCATATCTGCGGACAAATACCCATCCCTGAGGATTCGGATATATTTGTCGCTGAACGACCCCCGGTTCTGCAGCACCACATAATGCTGCTTTCCGTTTTCCGACTGTACCTTGGACAGCTTCAGCTCTCTGATATCCCTGGATACCGTGGCCTGGGTCACCCGGTACCCTGCGGCGTTCAGCCGCTCCGCCAGCTCCTCCTGGGTCTCGATCTCATACTTTCCGATTAATTCTACAATCTTACTGTGCCTCTCTACCTTCACAAAATATCTCCCTTCTAAATCCCGGCCAGCTTGCTCCGCAGATTGTCCAAAAACGATATATTCTTAAGCTTTACCAGAATGGTCTCCACCTGGGACCGCTCAATCCGAATCCGGTCTCCCACCATCATGTAAATGGCCGTGTCCCCGTCAAAAACCGCCACCTGGCCCTGATCATCATTGCCTAAGGCCTCGATCTCGATCTGGTCCTCCGCTGACAGCACAATGCTTCTTCCGTTCAGTGCGTGGGGGCAGATGGGCGTCAGAATGCTCATCCGGGCATTGGGCGCCACAATGGGCCCGCCTGCCGACAGATTGTAGGCCGTAGATCCCGTAGGGGTAGCCACAATCATCCCGTCTGCCCTGTACTCGCTGAGGTACTCTCCGTTCACATAGATCCTGAATTTCAGCACTCTCAAATTCTCCCGCCTGGTAATGACAATCTCGTTGAGAGCCAGATCCTCTTTCACCAGGCTGCCCTCCCGGAAGATACTGCCCTTAAGCATCATGCGCCTCTCCAGCTGATACTGGTCTGCCAACAGGGCGTCCAAAAGCTCCTCCACATCCTCCCGGCTTCCGATCTGAGTCAGATAACCCAGATTCCCCAGATTCACGCCGGCCATGGGAATCTGCCGGCCTGCCAGGTCTCTGGCCCCCTGAATCAGGGTTCCGTCGCCGCCCAGAGTGATGACACACTCCGTATGCTCCGGCACCGTACAGGCGTCCGTATATTGAAAATACGTTTGTCCCCGGCTCCTTTCCGGGTTGTGCCCGGAAGTTTTCGGCTCCTGAATCACACAGGTTCCGCCTCTGTCCTCTATGTACGCCCGGATCTCCTCCGCCACCTGGCTGACTCCATCCTTTTCCGGATTCTTAATCACATAAAAATGCTTCATATTCCAGACTCCTACAGACTCTTGTGGGCCTCTTCCACCACATGCTCCGGCCTGATCTCCCCACCTGCTTCCCCTGATTCCTCCGGGCAGTTCTGCAGATATAAAAGATATTCAATGTTGCCCTCCGGTCCCTTAATGGGGGAAAATTCCAGATTCAAAATCCCAAACCCTATGGAGCGGGCAAAGGTCATAACGGTCTCGATTACCTCCAGGTGGGTGCTTTTCTCACGCACCACGCCTTTCTTGCCTACCTTCTCCCGTCCTGCCTCAAACTGAGGCTTAATCAGGCACACCACCTGCCCGTCATGGGTCAGAAGGGCCTTCACAGGTCCCAGCACCTTAGTGAGAGAGATAAATGACACATCAATAGAAGAAAACTGAATTCTGTCTGCCACATCCTCCTCTGTCACATAGCGGATGTTGGTTTTCTCCATACAGATCACACGCTCATCATTTCTCAGCTTCCAGTCCAGCTGTCCATGGCCTACATCCACCGCATAGACCTTGACTGCGCCGTTCTGCAGCATACAGTCCGTAAATCCGCCTGTGGATGCTCCTACATCCATACAGATCTTCCCTTCCAGAGTCACTCCGAAGTGAGTCATGGCCTTCTCAAGCTTTAGTCCTCCGCGGCTTACATACTTAGGAGTCGTTCCCCTGACCTCCACGGAGACGGTCTCCTCAAAAAAAGTACCGGCCTTGTCCTCTTTCTGTCCATCCACATAGACGATACCGGCCATAATCACGGCCTTAGCCTTCTCCCGGGACTGCGCCAGCCCTCTGTTTACCAAAATCACGTCCAGCCGTTCCTTCATTTTAACCCAAACCTTTCCTTTATGGCCCTGATAATTGAATCGCTGTCAATGCCCAGCTCTTCCCTCAGCACCGACACATTTCCGTGCTCCACATAGGCATCGGGCAGCCCCACATTGAGAACCTTGACATCAGGATAATACTCGTGGATAAAAGACGTAACCTCCAGGCCGAATCCTCCCTGAAGCACGTTTTCCTCCAGAGTCACCACATACTCGTGCCTGTCCGCCAGCCGTGCTGCCAGCTCGTAATCCACAGGCTTCACAAATCTTCCGTTGGCCAGGCTCACATGGTATCCCTCTGCCTTCATCTTCTCACGGATATGCTCCGCCGTGCTCACCATGCTTCCCACGGCCAGAAGGGCAATCTGATCCTCCTCATAGATCATCTCTCCTCTTCCGTAGACAATGGGAGAGTCAAACTCTCTAAGTCCCCTGTATGCCTCGCCCCTTGGATATCGGATTGCTATGGGCCCTTCATACTGAAAAGCAAACTCCATCTCCCTGCGCAGCTCCCACAGATTCTTTGGGGCCATAACACTCATGTTAGGGATGGAGGTCATGTAAGACAAATCAAAGATCCCCTGGTGGGTCTCGCCGTCGCTGCCCACCAGCCCTGCCCTGTCGATGGCAAACACCACCGGCAGGTTCTGGATACACACGTCGTGAAGAACCTGGTCGTAAGCCCTCTGCAAAAAGGAGGAATACACCGCCACCACCGGCCTGAGGCCGGCAGCCGCCATGCCTGCCGCGCTGGTCACGGCATGCTGCTCCGCAATTCCCACGTCAAAAAACCTGTCCGGGTACAGCTTGGCAAATTTTTTTAGCCCTGTCCCGTCAGGCATTGCCGCCGTCACGGCCACAATATCCTCCCGCTCCTGAGCCATCTGACACAGCTTCCGGGAAAAAATATCCGTATATCCGGGATATTCCTTGGCCTTTTTAGGCTTTCCCGTGTCGATATCAAAGGGATCCACCCCATGAAACCTGGAAGGATTCCGCTCCGCCGGTCCATATCCCTTTCCCTTCTGAGTCAGGACATGGACAAGAACCGCATGATCCAGCCTTTTCGCTTCCCACAGAACCCGCCGCAGTTCCTTGAGATTGTGGCCATCCACAGGCCCCAGATAGGTAATCCCCATATTTTCAAACAGCATTCCCGGAATCAGCAGCTGCTTGATTCCCTGCTTGGTCCTGCTGATCTTATCGATGATCTTAGGGCCTGCCACGGGAATCCGCTCCAGAATGCTGGTTACATTCTTTTTCAAATCATTGTAGCCGTAGCCTGTCCTGATACCACTTAAGTACTTGGACATGCCCCCTACATTTTCAGAGATAGACATGTTATTGTCATTTAACACAATAATAAAATTCTTTTCCAGACGGGCCGCATTGTTCAGAGCCTCGTAGGCCATGCCGCCTGTAAGAGCCCCATCTCCGATAACGGACACCACCGAATAGTCCTCCCCCAGAATATCCCGGGCCTGGGCCATGCCAAGACCTGCGGATATGGAGGTGGAGCTGTGGCCCGTGTCAAAGGCGTCACATGGGCTCTCCTTTGTCTTTGGAAATCCGCTTAAGCCTCCGTACTGGCGCAGATCATCAAAATGATCCCTGCGCCCGCTTAAAATCTTGTGGGTATAAGCCTGGTGTCCCACATCCCAGATAATCTTGTCCTTGGGAAGATCAAAGGTCAGATACATTGCCATAGTCAGCTCCACCACTCCCAAATTGGAAGCCAGGTGACCTCCTGTGGCACTGATCTTCTCAATCAAAAACTGCCGTATCTCTCCGGCCAGAACCTCCAGTTCCTCCCGGCTCAGATTCTTAATATCCTGGGGTTCATTTATCCTCTCCAGCATCGTCATCGTCCCTTACTTCTCTCTGGTTATCAACATATCAATGAGATACTCCAGGAATTCGTGATTCCCGGGAAGCCCTCTCAAAATCTCCTCCGCACCGTAAGACAAATCCCTTACTGCCTTCTTCGCCTGATCCATGCCGTACAAAGACACATAGGTAATCTTCTCGTTCTTCTCATCACTCATAACAGGCTTTCCGATGACCTCTGTAGTACTGGTGAGATCCAGAATATCATCCTGAATCTGAAAAGCCTGTCCCACATAGGAAGCCATCTGCTCCACAGCCTTTACTTGGGCCTCTTGGGCGCCGCCCAAAATAGCGCCGATCATCATAGGAGCCTCCAAAAGGGCCCCTGTCTTCAGACGATAAATAAAATCCAGCTGCTTCTCGTCAACAGGCTTTCCTGCCAGCTCCACATCAACGGTCTGCCCGCCGATCATGCCGTTTACTCCTGCCTTTGCGGCAAGAAGTCCCATGCACCGCCCTACTCTGTCCGGCCTGTCGCTTACGTCAAGGGCCTTCGCCGCAGTCTCGAATGCGTAGATTGCCAGGGCATCCCCTGCCAGCACCGCCATATCATACCCATATTCCACCCAGGTAGTGGGCTTTCCCCGTCTCAGCCTGCCATTATCCATACAGGGCAGATCATCGTGGACAAGGGAAAAGGTATGGATCATCTCTATGGCTGCCATAAAAGGCTCCACTTCCCTTTCTTTCTGTCTGTCCTTTTCAAACAGGCGGTATACCCCCCGCATGAACAGAGGGCGGAGCCGCTTTCCCCCCGCCTTCATACTGTAGTTCACAGCCTTAAGCACTGTCTCGTGGTATCCCTCCTCCAAGGGAAGATACGCCCTGATAATCTCTTCTGTCTCCCTGGTATACTGCTCCAGCCTCTCTTTAGGATTCATATTCCTCCATGCCTTCCTCACTGAGAACCATGATCTGCTTCTCCACTTTGTCGATTCTCTGAGTACACTCCTTCACCAGCTTCATGCCTGCCTCAAAACAGGCAAAAGACTCTTCCAGAGTGCTTTCCCGATCTTCCATTTTCTCAATAATGGCTTCCAGCTCCTCCATGGTCTCTTCTATGGTCTTTGTTGTTCTTTTCTCTTCCATTCTTTCCCAAACCTCGGTAAAATAACCATCTTGTCTTCTTTTTGTCAATGAGGTGCTGCCAAAGTCACCTCCGTGACCCTGGCTTTTAACGTCCCATCCCCAAGGCGCACGGACAGGCTCTGGCCCGGGCTCACCTGCCCTGCCGACTCCACCCGTTTACCGTCCTCGTCCGTGATAAAGCCGAACCCCTTGCTGATGCGCTCCTGGGGAGCCATGCCCTGAAGCCGTCCGCTTAAAAGAGCCAGCCGGTGCCTCCGGTCTGTCAGTTTCTGTTCCATGAGAACCCTCATCTCCTCCTCCATATCCGCCAGCCTCTGACGCTTCTCATTGATCTGGTGTCTGGGGTGAAGGGCCTTAAGCCGCAGGCGGCTCTCTTCCACTCTATACTTCTTGCGCTCCAGGCTTCGGGACATCCCTCTGATCAGCACATCCCGGTACAGCTGCATCTGGCCTGCAAACTGGCTGTAATCAAACACGGCCAGCTCCGCCGCCGCCGAAGGAGTGGGGGCGCGCATATCTGCCACATAATCCGCAATGGTCACATCCGTCTCATGGCCTACTGCTGAGATCACCGGGGTGCTGCACTCAAAAATAGCCCTGGCCACCATCTCCTCATTAAATGCCCACAGATCCTCGATGCTGCCGCCGCCGCGGCCCACGATAATCACATCAAGACACATTCGGTCCAGGGTCTCGATTCCCTTTACAATGCTGTACTTAGCCTGTTCCCCCTGAACCAAGGCCGGATACAAAACCAGCTGCACATAGGGATTCCTTCTGGCAGAAATGTTCATAATGTCCCGAATGGCAGCCCCCGTGGCGGCAGTCACAACCCCCACGGTCTCTGCGTACTTTGGGATAGGCTGCTTGTACTCGGATGCAAACATGCCCATGTCCTCCAGCTCGTCCCTAAGCTGCTGGAACCGCTCAAACAAGTCCCCCATGCCTTCTTTTCTGATCTCCTTGGCATAAAGCTGGTACCGGCCATCCCGCTCGTACACATCTATGGAACCTGTAACCACCACCTGCTGCCCCTCATGCAGCTGAAAATTAAGACCTTTTCTCTGTCCGGCAAACATTACCGCGGATAAGGTCCCTGACTCGTCCTTCAATGTAAAATAAATATGTCCCGATGTATGATATTTGCAGTTGGAAATCTCTCCCCGCACGCTGATGCGTCCCAGGAGATAATCCTGGGCAAACATATTTTTAATATATGAATTCACCTGTGTAACCGAATACACACTCGCCGTCTTCGCCAAAGCTTCCTTCTCCTACACCAGTTTTGCAAGAACTCCGTTGATAAAAGAAGGCGCGTCGTCTCCGCCGAACTTCTTTGCCAGCTCCACCGCCTCATTGATGGCAACCTTCTCAGGTATCTCATCATCATGAAGCATCTCATAGAGAGCCAGCCTTAAAATCGTCAGCTCCACCTTGCCCATCCGCCTGGTCTTCCATCCCTGGGCAACCTCATCAATCCTGGCGTCCAGCTCAGGCAGCCGTTCAAGAACCGCCGTCCCCTTTAAAAGCAGATAACTTCTGTCCTTCTCCTCCATATCCACGCAGTGAAGAATCCGGCTCTCCCCTTCTTTTGTGGTCTCGTCCTCCTGTGGCGCCTCAAAATATTGTTCCAGCTGCCCCTTAAGCTCCCCTGCCGAATAAAAATCAGCGCAGAATAACATCTTGAAGCAGTGTTCCCGCAATTCTCTTCTGGTCATTTCAATACCCGCACTTTCTCCATAAACTTTATGACATGCCACAAGGCGCAGCCCCGAATGGCGGCTGCGCCCTTCCCTTTCCTAATGACCTTCTTCCATATTAACGCCGGCGATCTTGATATTCACATCCAGAACGTTAAGCCCCGTCATGTTCTCAATGGCATTCTTCACCTTATCCTGTACCTTCTCCGAAACACCGGGAATGTTATAGCCGTATTTAATATTCAGGGACAGGTCCACGGACACATGCTCCTCTGTCACATCCACCTTCACACCCTTGGAAAGATTCCTCATGCCAAGCTTCCCTACCAGCTCATTGGTAATATTGCCTGCCATGGAGTCCACGCCTTCCACCTCCGTAGCCGCAAGCCCTGCGATAATGGCTACCACCTCATCTGCAATCTGTACTTCTCCGATTTTATCCTTCTCATATACCTTGTGAGTATTTCTGCTCTCCAATTCTGCCACAATTATTACCTCCTGTGTTCCTATAATAGCCTTATTATAGCAAAAATACTCCTGTTTGCAAAGGAAATTTTACTCCGCTAAGTTCAGCAGGGTAATAATAATATTTTCCGCCCCAACCTCGGCCTTCCTCTTTACAATATCCTCGATCTGCGCCCGCTGGGCATCGGTAATGCTGGATGCATTGACTACCACATCCACCTTGTCAGAAGAGATGCTGACCACAGGGTCAGAAAATCCCTTGGCCATAAGAAGGGTTTCCGCCGCATTCTCTTTCTCTGAGATTTCTGTCAGACGAATCATATCCTGAATGGCCTCCTGCTTCGCTGACTCCTCAATATTGGCATTGTTGATAATGGCAAGAAGAGTATCCTTATTCTTTGCCCGCACCTGCTCCCGGTTCAGCTGAACTCCTGCTATGTAATCAGACACGCTCATACCGCTTGTGAGAATGGCCTCACCCGGATTCTCATATCCCGCCTGACTGTCTCCCGGGACGCTGCTTTGTGCTCCTGCTTCCATGCCTGCCTGGTCTGCCAATGTCTCACTCTGAGCAAACTGCTGAGTCTCCCCCACGGCTTGATTTAGACTACCCTCTGCCATGGACTCCGCCTCCTCAATCTGCTCCAAGTCCTGGTCAAGGCTTTGAATCTCCTCATATCCCCCCTTGGAATCCAGAAGCTTCTGGTTCTCCATAAGGATATCCTCATCGGAAATATCCATCATTCCTGCCTCAGAAATCACGTTGCCGGCCTCCAGCTCCTGCTTGCCTGTGTAATTCAAATACCCTGCTGCCGCAATCATCACTGCCAGAGTTGTGACAATGATCTGGTTTCTCCGAAACAGCCTCTTCATATTGACGTTTTTCATGTTCACACTTCTCATATTAATGCTTTTCATGTCCCTCTTAAATCTCATGCACGACACTCCTTTTTATTCTACCCTCTTTAATACTTTTATTTTATGTGGGGGTACGTCAAATAATGCTTCCACTGCCCCAGAAATTTCTGCCTGTACTTTGGGTGAGCCTCCTCCCGAGGCGCTGACCACCACTCCGCTTATCTCAGGCCTTAATTCTTTCTCCAGAAGAGGGCCTTCCCCCTCCCCGCCCCCTGACAGAATGGTTCCCTCCGATACATTTTGGCTGCGGATATCCCTGGTTCCTCCGTTGGAGTCTGTTTCCTGGGTGCTGGAATAAGAAGTGTTCCGGTCAACCCGCCACACCTTCTCCTCAGAACTTTTCAGTACGATCATCACCTCCACCTCCCCCACCCCTTCCACATGGCTCAACAGCTCCTTAAGCCTTGCCTCCAGCTGCTGCTCGTAGCTGACCACACCTTTGGCGCCGGTCTCCAAAGAGGCAGCCTCCGCCTTTTTCTCCTGCTCCCCCTCCTGAAGCTTCTCCAAAGAATAGGCGGCCGCTGCCGTCTGGCTGGCCGGCTCCCGCCCCCGGGTACTGCCCCCGGCCTTGTCCCCGTCCCTCCCTGCGGGAAATGCCAGAATCAGAAAAATCAGCCCGATTGCCAAAACCACCAGCCACTTGTCCTTACTTCCCCTGAAATTGAATTTCCACTTCCCCGGTTTCCAATCCATAATACCTCTCCACCTTTCTTCTCAACTGATTCAACTGGCCGGCTGCGGCCTCTGTCTGGTCCTGACCGGGATTTGATTGGGACCGGCCGGGATTTGCCTGCCCTGATTGACCTGGCAGCGAACCGGCTTCCTGCCCTGATTGCACCTCCGGCTGGCTGGCTCGTGATCCCGGCCGGCTGACCGGCTGCTCCTCCGACTCACCTGCCACAGGCTCGATCAGGCCTTCCTCCCGGCCCTGCAGGCTGACGGTCACAGGCTCCACCGGACTCACTGCCTGTACTGCCGTGTCTCCCCCTTCCTCCTGCCGGCCGCAGGGCTCCACCCTCATCTCTATGTGCACCACTGTGCCGTAAGCCCGGCTCATTCTGTCTTTCTCGATGGTCACCTGAGTCCATACGGGCACATACCCCATATCCTCTGCCATGGCGCTCAGATCCGTTTCCACTGCCTGCTCGTAATGAACCATCACCTGCTCCAAGCGCTGCTCCTCGATTCCCAGAATTTCTTTGGAAAGATCCCTCACATCCTGCTGAAGGCTAATGGATTCAAAATAGTAAGCCATCCTGTCCTCCAGATTCAGCCCTCTGGCTAAGGGCTCTGCAGCCAGCAGGATCAGTACCATGCCTGCAAACAGCCGGATATAACGGTTATACTTTTTTCCCGGGAGAAGATTTTCCATTACCGTAAGAAACATGAGAAAAAACAAAAGATTGCCTGTCCAATTCAAAAGACCTTTCACGGCCCTCCCCCTCTCCCCAGTCTCTATGCATAATAGGTTACATTGGTTCCCGCGCACACCACTGCAACGGTAATAACCAGCATCAACGCTGCCGCCGTCACCGCCTGAACCATCATCTTCTGCCCCTTTGCCGCTATGGACACACACTCGATCAGACGGCGGTCGCACACCGGCTCCATAACGGCGGCCACACACTGGTACATAATCATCAGCACCACCAGCTTCAGAACCGGAACCGCAATGATCACCATAAGAATCACCACGGCCGCCATGCCCATGGTATTTTTAATCAAAACCCCTGACCCTAAGAGAAGCTGCGTCACTGCCGACGCCCCCTGTCCCACTCCCGGAATCATGGCCACCACTTTCTGCACTGCCCCCTGCTTTAAAGAATCCACATACGGCAGAATCAAGCTCTGAATCAGATGGAATCCCAGCACGAGTCCCGGCAGCGTCTTCAGCCCCCATCCTGTGACCTGCTCCAAAAGCAATGTCATTTTCGACAAAAAAGCCTCTTTTACCAGGTTGCCTACCATGCCAATCAGCACATACACGCGAATGAGGGGCAGAATCAGACTGCCCAGCCCCCACTGTCCCACTGCCATGATCCACAGCGTAAACTCGTACATCACCACTGCCGACACGCTCCCTCCGGCAAATGCCACTGCCAGAAAATAAGAAGGCATCAGCACCTTCATAAATTCCAGAATATCCTCCACCACCTCTGCCGCCAGGGTCATACTTTCCATTAAGGATGCAGTCAAAAAGGTAAATAAAAGAAGACACGTGATAAAAAAACCGGTTTCCGAGATCTGGCTCCCCTGAAAAACCGTTGAAAAATTAGTAAAAACCGCCCCCAGAAATCCCAAGGTCAGAACCTGTCCCATGAGACTGCCGCCCACAGACACCTCCCCAAAGAGCGCCTGCTTCATTGTCTGAAAAACCTTTGCCAAAAGTCCTTTCAGCTCCCCCCTTGCCAGATACCCCATGACCTCCTCCATGGTCATAGAAGCCTCTCCTCCCTTATTTTCCAAAAATCGGTTGACCTCGGAAAGGTCTAGCTGCTCCAAGCCGAATAAATCGTCTGTAATATCCAGGGGATTGTCCTCTTTTCTTTCCTCCCCCGCCCATGCCGTATTCACCGCCAGGATCACCGCAGCAGCAGCTATCGCTGCTGTCACCGTCAAAATCCACATCCACCATCCTGGTTTCCTTTTTCTTCTCGGCACCTGTCCTTTCCTCCAAAGCCTTTTCCAGAACTCCCTCTCCCTCATTTCATAAACACCTTAAGAGTCTCCATAAGGGCCAGCAAAATGGGCATACTCACTGCCATGATAGATAACTTTCCGAAAATTTCTATCTGCCCTCCCAATGACCCGTACCCTGCGTCCTTGCAGATACCCGAAGCAAACTCCGCAATATAAGTAATCCCGATCATTTTCATCAAAGTCCTCAGATACACCGTATTGATCTGAATATAAGACTGAATCCGGTAAAGGGCCTCCAGAACTGCCTCCAGCTTAGAAAGCCCGTAAAAAAAGATCACCAGCCCGGCTCCGAAAACCAGATACACCCCGTACTCCCCTTTTACCGCCTTCAGCTCCACCGCCAGGATCACCGCCGCCAGCCCGATGACTGCCACAGACGCCATTGTCATAGAATTCCCTCCTTCTTCTCCCTGCTCTACAGTGAAAACAACCTCTTGATCGTCTCAAACAATTCATAAATATAAGGCACCATCCAGAACAGCACCAGCACCAGCCCGGCCAGGCTGGTGAGAAACGCCTGCTCCTCCCTGCCGCTGTGCTTTAACACCTGGCAGATAACAGAAACCAGGATTCCCACTGCTGCAATCCTGAAAATCAAATTCACTCCCACAGGATATCCCCTCCTCCCTTGTCTAAGATATAATCTGTGTTCTATGGTCTCATTTTCATGGTGCAAATGTCTTTTCCTGTAAGATATGGTCAGAATATTCTCCTGGCTTTGACTTTCGCAATCACCTCTAAGATAGAAAGCAGACAGCAGGCTAGCACATCATAATGGAGAGGAACAGACCGCCCATAATCCCCAGGCTTGTATAAAGGCGTCTCTGCTCCCCCTCATGCTCCCTGTAAAACCGGATGCCAAGATCCAGCTGCTCCAGATAAAGAGCAATGGTATGTTCCTGCATTTCCAGATCCAGATACCCCAGATGCTCCCCAAAAGCAATCAGCTCCTCCAGCTCCCTCTCCGACAAGAGCATGTCTTTCTTGTGCCTTTCCACTTCCTCCCGCCAGATCACAAAAAACAACTCTCCCTGCTGCCTTCCGATTCTTTCCTCAACCCCCAGAAACAACCGGGCCAGAACCCCTTCGGACTTTCTTCCCACATGTCCAAAGGCCTCCCCCAAAGGCGCGTGGGCATAGAGAATTTCACCCTTCAAAAGCACCAGCATTTTGCGGAGCTGCTCCAGCATTCCCAGATGTTCCTTCCACTGGGCCGCCTTCCACAGACCCAAGGCCCCGCAGGAGCAGGTAACCATGAGACTTCCCGCCATTTTAAGTACCACAGGCCCCTCCTTCTGGACAATACAGCCTTCTTCCCCGGCCATCGACAATCTCCTCCACCCGGCCCAGCTGTCCCCTGTTATTTAAAATAATATACCGCTCAAACATCCTCCCCCGAACCATATCACCCAGGATCGGCTTCTGTCTCATGTCTTCCACCGAACCTCCGTGAACTGTAGCCACCAGCTTACAGCCGCAGTTCATCACATACTCCACAGCCTCCAGATCCTCACGGCTTCCGATCTCATCCACGGCAATCACCTGGGGCGACATGGTACGGATCAGCATCATCATGCCCTTTGCCTTGGGACAGCAGTCCAGAATATCCGTCCGCACCCCCAGATCGTTCTGTGGTACTCCCTGATAACAGGCCCCCAGCTCCGACCGCTCGTCCACCACCCCCACGGTGACCCCCTTCTGCCCCCGGCCTCCTGTCGAGAGCTGGCGGATCATATCCCTTAAAAGAGTGGTCTTCCCGCACCTGGGCGGCGACACAATAAGGGTATGCTGTACCTGATTTTTTTCGTAAATATAAGGCATAACCACGTCCCCGCAGCCCCGCACCTGGTGGGACAGCCGCACATTGATAAACGATATGTATTTCATGCTTCGGACACGCTGGTCCTCCACCACAGTCCGTCCCGCCACACCGATCCGGTGTCCTCCCTGTATGGTGATAAATCCCTGCCGCAGCTCCTCCTCAAAGGCATAGAGCGAATAATTGCTGATATACTCCATAGTCTCCCTCAGCTCGTCCCTGGTCACTATATAAGCTTCCCCTCCATGGTTTCCCAGGCTTCCCCCTCCCGTCACATAATACTCCTTCCCTCTATACACCATAAGAAGAGGCCCGCCTGCCCGCAGCCGTATCTCCTGAACCTCCTCAAAATCCACCTCAACCCGCCGGATAATCTCCCGGATTCCCCTTGCAAATATACGGATAATCTGATCCTTTTTCTCCACGCCGTCCCCTCCTCTTTCTTCCAATATATGTAGGACAAGGTAGGAAAATGACTTTGTGAAATGCTTTTCTATGATGGAAAGGGAATCCTATGAGACAAAAAAGCCACACCCCTTTCCTGGGATGCGGCTGCCTGGTGATCAGACAAATCACCTAAACACATCTGCTTTCCTTTCTCCATTGCTTACCTTTCCGGCATCTGAAACCTTACAAGCGCCTTATTCAAATAATCGTTAAAGGGCTTCATAACCCGGAAAATTTCTGCCGCCCTTGCGGCAAATTCTTCTCCATCCCTCACTTCCTCATCACTTACTCCAAACTCCACATACCAGCTCTTAAACTTCAGATATTCCCCCTGAGGATGTTCTTTCTCATATCCTGCCGGAACCTTCTTAAGCGCTGTCCCCCGCACAGTAAAATACTTCTCAAACTCCGGCTCATGGATGATCCGCTCCCACTCCTCACCGTTTTCTGCAATATAGTCCCGCACCATGGCTGTCCCATCCTTAAACATATCCGCAAACAAACCGCCGCCCAAGAAAGATTGATTCCCGGGCTTTATCATAAGATAATAGCCCACAGGAACCGGTAGCTTGCCTTTAGAAGAAATATGAGCACGGAACCCGGGATTATAGGGCGATTTGTCATGACTAAAACGGGTATCCCTGACAATCTTAAAGGTCAGGTCCTTGGGATTATTATGTAAAATACTGCCGTCAAACTTTCCGATTTCTAAAATCAATCTCTCCAGCAACCTCTCAAATTCCCCGTTGGCTCTTTTAAACGCTTCCTTATTCTCATGATACCACTCACGGTTATTATTCCTGCTCAATGCCCATAAATAATCCATAATCAACGCTGTATTCATAATCATTTCTCCCCCTTATGATCCCTGAACAACAGAAAGCTGCACGGAATCCAAAAACTCCTGTATCAGACGCCTTGTGCGTTCAGGAGACTGATAAGGTTTACAAAATGAAAAATCCTGGGATAAATCATCAATCTCCTCCATGGCATATTTCACATCCAGCATAGTCTGAACAGGGATTTCCACAGCCCTTCCATAATCCAGCTGCTGCGGATTGATCCTGTGGTTTTGTATTGCATAATTCACCCTGTCCTTACACCTGCATCTGCCTCTGCCATACTCCCCGCAATACTGTCCAAGAAAATCAGCCATTTTTTTCCGTATCCGGGAAAGCCGCTGACGATATGCCTCCGGAGACATGTCCAATATCTCTCCTGCCATGGAACTGTCGATTTTAAACATGGTGCCCAATATGAAAATACACCTGCTCTCTGCATCCAGGCACTGCAGCATCACATTGGTGCAGGACATTTTCAATTCCTCCGCCAAAATATCCTTTTCCACATTCTGAGTCAGATCCGGCACATCCTGGATTTTTCCATGTTCAATATCATCCCCGTAATACTCAAAGCTCAGGGGAAAACGGCCGAACATATGCTTTTTATAATTTTTCAGATGATTCACCCCGATACGAAAGACCCAGGTTGTAAAAGAACTGTCCCCTCTAAAGGAAGACAAATGGGTAATTACTTTCAGCAGAATGTCCTGGCTCGCATCCTCCGCATCTGTAAACGTGCCAAGCATCCGCAAAGATAAATTAAACACCATATCCTGCACATCTGCCACAAGGGTTTCAAGAGCATTCCGATCCCCTCCTACCGCCTTCTCAACCAAAGCCTGCATTTCTTTATTGGATTTTTTATTCATTGCTTCATCCCTCCTTCTTCTAATTAGACAACACCTCCCCTCCTGTGTGACAAAAAATATACCGGAAAGAAACCTATACTCCCGGAATCTCCGGCCGTTCCTCCTTAGGAGTCAAAGCAGAGCAGGGTTTCCACACATCCTCCGGAATATACAGGCTTTCCACCATAGCCTCTATCTGCTCCCATTCTCCTTCTGATAAGGGAATCGCTGCGCCGCAGGGCCCGCCGTCATGGTAATAGTCCTGAAAATAATAAGACTGCCCGGTTCCTGTTTCATAGGCCTTTTCGTTTATGCAATACCCTTGGGAATTCAAGCGCTGAATCCACCAGCTCTTATGATCCTGATACCGGTATACACTAAGAATCCTGCCATTTGCCAGCGGAACCGAATAGCCATGATTATCCGCCGACTTATAGCTGCCCCACATCTTCACCTTGCCATCCTCGTACCGGAACGATGCCGTATTATTAACACCTTCCCCATAAAACCGAATCACCAGCTCCTGGCTGCCATCCTGATCAAAGTCCATCAGAAAATACTCCCAGTTACATTTCCCGTTTCCCTCCTTTAGAGCCTCTTCATAATCCCACTGAAGGCTGCCCCACATCTCATCCTCTACCAGGGAAAAGTCCCCTTCCAGCATCTGCTTGTACAGCTCCCATTCCTCTCCCCCATCTTCATTTACCGGCAGCGGCTCCACAGATTCCGGCCAGACTCTGGAATCGGGCTTACTGCCCGGCAGATAACCTTGCCCCTCCTTCTCAAAAAGTGCAAAAAAAGATATGGGATGAGGCGCCTTTTCATAGGAATCCCAGTAACCCTCTCTCAGTTCAATCATCTCCTCCCGGCTGACTGCAATATTCTGATATTCATTTGCTGACACCAAATACTGTTCGTCCCAACCCGCCGGACTGCGATATAAGATTTCCCGAAACATAACCCTTTGGATAACGCCGCCGGAATCCACTGACTCATATCCGTACAGATAGTGGTAAAAATCCCCCTCCCAGCCCTGCCGCCTGTAATACATCTGCCCGCATCCCAGCAAATACCAGCCGGGTTCTTTCTGTTGGTAAAGTTCTACCTGGTTACTGTCCGGATCGTATTTCAGCACACATGGCCCTTCTGTATTAATGATTAATTCCGGAAGACCATCTCCGTCGTAGTCCTGATAAAAATAGTCAGACTGCCTGATCTCTCTTTGAAATGTTTCATCATCCAGATTCCCTGCTTCTGATAACAGCTCCTGATAGAATCGGGCTTCCCCTCTGTCCGGGCACCAGACCGGAGTCTGATTAGTAACTGCCTTGCGGAATGCTTCTTTATATTGGCAATCTGTCTGCAAATCATAAAGGCTTTCCTCTATGGGATATTCCCGGATACGAAAGTCTATGCCTTCTATCCTTTTTATCCCTTCCTCCCGGATCTCCTCCTCTGTTTTTTCGGCATCCGTTTCAGACGCTGCTTCGGGAGAAGAAAGAACTGCGCTGGTTTCATTTGCCATGCCGCCTTTGCCGCAGCCGATCAAAAGTACAGCGGCTGCCGCCAACGCTGCGGCTGGCACCCTCTTGTACAGAGAAAGACAACATGTTTTCATTGGCTTCACCTCTTAACTTATTTCTATCCTGTCTGACATTGCCTTAAGGCTTTCTTGCAAGCTGCAGGTCAATGGTATCATAGATTGTTAAGGCCCTTCCATATTGATTTATGGCTTCCTCTATTTTTGCAAAAAACTCTGTTCTTATCTTTTCTTCAATGGCAATGTGATCGGAATACGTCCCCAATAATTCTATATACTCCTTGGCCGAAAAGGTTCTTGTCCGATAAAACAGAGCGTGTCTTATATCTACAAAACCGTATTTTTCTGCAATCTGGGCTCTATTTATCGCCTGCTCTTCGCTGTATTCTGCTTCCGCTTTCACAGCTTTGCCATAGTAGGCGCAATAATACCTGGCATATAGCTTATCAATCTCCGCCGAAAGGATGGGATTGCCCTTATCCCGATACGGATGATTGGCAAATCTTGCAAAAGCCCCGCCGGGTTTCAGCATGGCATAAACCTTTGAATACCCAATGTCTTCCGGCACCCAGTGAAATGCGGACGCAGAATAAACTAAATCATATTGAGAATTGGGCAAAGAAACATTTTCAAATTTGTCGGTTATAACCGAAAAATTTTTATATTCCTCAAACTTTTTCTCACATAATTTTGAGAATTTCTCTCCATATTCCACAGCTGTCAAGTTACATCCTGTTTTTAGAATTGGCAGTGTGGCCTGCCCTCCCCCAATCCCCACCTCAACCACGTGAGATGGTTTGTCGATGGCAATATAATCAAAAAGCATTTTGTAAAGATCATCCGTATATCCGGGACGAAGCTTTTCATATGTAGATGCAACTGTATCAAACGCCCATTCCAAACCTTTTATTACTGGCATAGCATCCATCCTTCCATCGAATCTAAATAGTAGGTGATTGCGAAACTCGAAACTTGGCTTAATATTCTGACTAGATCTTACAGGAAAAGACATGGCCAGAATATTCTCCTGGCTTTGACTTTCGCAATCACTCCACCTGTATTTTTCCGGTAATATCATTGAGCAGATAAACTGCCCCCTCTTTTTTCCTTGTATAATGAATGACATGATAAAGCTGCCCAGCCCTGACCGTCACACCGTCATAGTAAATAAAATCTCCCTCCCATGCCTCTTCCTGAATTTCACTGTCTGTTTTTTCACCGGCATTCTCCTCTGTCCCCGGAACTGTTACATAATAATCCGGCAATTCCACTCCCTTTAACCGTTCATATCCTGTCTTCTGCCATGGTGCATAAGGCAAATCTGCTTTTTCTCCATTCACGTCCATAACATTCATGAAATGATCCAATGCCTTCTCAGCGGTTATGTTTGTATCCAGTGTTTTGTCATATATAGAATAAGACACATCATACAAATTCATATGAGGAAATGCCTTATGAAATGGGTACTCGGAATTTGCAAGATCAACCCTGACCATACGAAAGCCATCCAGAGCTATGGCATATGCGAACCATGTATCATTTTCCATATCCGTTACAGATACATCATAACCGTCGGCAAAGCGGCTGTCTCCCACATGGATACTCTTTGTCTGCTCCAGTTTTCCATCCCGGTAACAATAAATCTGCATAACTGTCATACCCGTACTGCTTCCCCAGCCTTCCTTCAGCATCAGGTAACCCTCGTCCATAAAAATGCCGAAATAAGGATCCCCCCGCATTCCGCCGGTGTCACCGCCTCTTAGAGCTGGTACTTCGGTAATTTCCTCCATGGAACCATCCCTTTGCCGGATAAGGACATACAGGCGGCGGGTATCCTCATATATTTCTCCAAATTTTTTATCCCCAAATATTCCATCTATGACAAAAGCAATATCCTTTCTGCCGTCTCCATTCAAATCCCCTTCCACATAATCAATGCACGTATATTCTGTAACATGGGGATGCTGCTTTTCAATCCATGCTTCGGCATATTCTATGTTCTCATCCACGGCTTCATAACGTTTCCAGGAAAGCAATGGTACCTCCCACACAGGCTGTAAATTTGTACAGGGATTTCCCAATACGGATGCATACATCAGTTCCGTTTTTCCTGCCAGAGGAGACAAATCCGAAATCCTGTTATCCGAAAGCCCTGCCTGATTCAAGTGGGTCATACCGCCGAGAGCAGAAATATCACGGATCTCATTTCCGTCCAGAGCCAAATCAAACAAATTTGTCAGTCCTTCCAATGGAGAAATATCACTTATATGATTTTCAGCCAGTCCCAGCCGTTCCAATTTGGTAAGTCCCATTAACGGAGTCAAGTCTGTAATGGAATTGTTATTCAGGTTGATACTCTTCAGTTCTGTTAACTCACTTAAAAAACGGATATCCCTGATGCCGCAGCCCTGTAATCCCAGATCCTGCAGCCTGGTCAGCGTTCCTACAACTTCCATATTCCGGGCGCCGGAATTACCGCTGAGTGCTAACTCCACCAGTCCCTGCAGATTTTCCAACACGGTTAGGTCCTCGACGTCTGTCCCATACAAAGACAGCCGTTTCAGCTGTGTCATATCTTTCAGAAATGCCAGATCCCTGACCCGGCAGTTTGGCAGATACAGTTCCGAAATATGTTTCATTTCTGTCAGAAAAGAAAGCTCCATCTCTTCTTTGCCATGATTATCGATGTATAGCTTTTCCAGCCTGGAAAGTCCGGAAATTGGAGTGAAATCCCCAACTGCGGAATTGTCCCAGGTGCCCAAATCAATGACCAGGCTTTTCAGATTCGGCAGATAGCGCAAATCCTCCAGAGAGTGCAGGGAACTGTTGCCCGCCGGCTTTTTTAATACTAAGTGTTCACATTGATTCAGTTTGTCCAGAATCAATTCCTCCGTATCTTCCCGATTGATATCCGCCTCATACCATACACAATCCCGAAGCCCTTCCTCTCTGATCAGACGAGCCAATATCTGTTCTGCACTGTTTTCTTCTGTTGTTTCCTCCATAGATGCAAACTTATCCAAAACCTCCTTTGATGCGTCCTCACATTCCTGTTTTGCCTCTTGAACGGGAATGGGCTGACTGCATCCAGTCAGGAATAAGCCACACAACAATACTGGTATTGCGATTTTTCCCATATTTTTTCTGATAAGATATCTGTTCATACATTATCCCTTCCTGCAATCGCAATGACTCTAAGCCTGTATCCTTCTGGCTATGCTTTCTCATTCCCTTCACGAAACTTTCACGGAAAAACCATAGAAGAAACCCCATTGAGACCTGTTTCTTCAATGGGGTAAATCATAATCCATGCCAGAATAATCTTTTCCGAAAGCAGCCGCTTGCAGGCCGCATCATAGCTGGCTTTCTCATCAGCCACACGGATTTTTTTCGCTATGGTAGTATCTGTATTCATGGCCTCACCTCCTGCTTTTACTGGTATTTTATCATATTTCATACGAACAGGCCACAGTATTTTTTCAGTCTTTTAAAATAACCAATTCATCCCACCCAAAAAGCCATTGAAAGGTACTCTCACGCACCTCCAATGGCCTTTTCTAAACTCTTATTCTCCGTCAGTTTCCTAAAATCTCTGTCCCTTTCTCCTTTATTTATGGTACGGCTGTCCATAACATACCTAAATGCAAAAAATCTCGTAATATTATTAAGGACAGAAAATCTTTAAAATTTTCTGCCCTGTAATGCTCTGCTTTTAAATGATATGATACTCCAAATAAAGTTTCTGACGATATTCTTTATTCTGCAATACCCTAATGACATCTGACGACCGATTATCCTCATTTAA
>JAAWHU010000054.1 GCA_022796015.1 Hungatella sp.
GTTCCACGCCGTTTGCTCCAGGATTCATTTCCGGATGTCACGTTTTCCTGTATTCAGACTGTTTATTCGATTTCCAAGATTCTTAACTAACTGACATTGCCTGTGAACAGTAACAACGGTTTCACCGGTCCGATAACCGGTGAAACCTGATCTTGACAAATAACCCTTGCTGTTATATACTTAAATCCCTTCTGACAAAGAAGGAAAACTGAATATTTTACCAAGGTACTCTATGGCAGCATCCATGGAGACCAAACCGACTTGGCAAGATATGACAAATATTACTACCAGGAGGAAGCAGCTATGATTGAGATGAAAGATATCTGTAAATCGTACAAGGTTGCAAAGAGAAAAGGCGGCTTTCAGGAAGCCTGCCGCAGTTTATTCCACAGGGAATATGAAGTGATTAAGGCCTTAGACCATGTGAGCTTTACCATCGGGGACGGAGAGATGGTGGGCTATATCGGTCCAAACGGAGCGGGCAAAAGCTCCACCATCAAAATTCTAAGCGGAATTCTCACACCGGATGAAGGCTCCTGCCTTGTCAACGGCAGGACACCATGGAAGGAACGGGTGTCCTATGTGAAAGACATCGGCGTCGTGTTCGGGCAGCGTACCCAGCTGTGGTGGGATGTTCCGGTCATTGATTCTTATGAACTTTTAAAGGATATTTACAAAATCCCCCAAGCTACCTACAACAGGAATCGGGAGGAGCTGACAGCCCTCTTAAATCTGGAGGAATTATTGAAGACTCCGGCCAGACAGCTGTCCTTAGGCCAGAGGATGCGGTGTGAGATCGGCGCCTCCCTTCTTCACAGTCCCAGCATCTTATTCTTGGATGAACCTACCATCGGGCTGGACGTAGTGTCCAAGCTGGCTGTCAGGGAGTTTATTTTAAGGCAGAACAAAGAACACAAAACCACGGTGATTCTCACCACCCATGATATGCAGGACATTGAGGCCCTGACCCAGAGGATCATTCTGATCGGAAAGGGCAGGGTTCTTATAGACGGGACTCTTGATGAGATCCGCCGGGGCGGGGACAGCATCGACGAGACATTGGCAGGGCTTTATGAAGCCTACCATATTTAGGAGGTGGAGAAGATGAAAAAATACCTTTCATTTTTCCGGCTCCGTTTTGTCATGGGGCTTCAGTACCGGACGGCGGCATGGGCAGGGGTGGCCACCCAGTTTGTGTGGGGCGGAATGGAGATTGCGGTGTTCCGGGCATTTTATGAGGCGGAGCCGGAGCGGTTTCCCATGACATTTCAGGCTACGGTAAACTATATTTGGCTGCAGCAGGCCTTTCTGGCCCTGTTTGCCGCATGGCTTTTGGAAAATGAAATATTCGAGTCCATCCGCGATGGGAATATTGCCTACGAGATGTGCCGTCCCTTAAGGATTTACCCTATGCTTTTTGTGAGAGGAGGGGCGGTGCGCACATCCAAGGCGGTGCTCCGGTGTCTGCCCATTCTGGTTTTTGCCTCTGCGGCGCCTGATCCTTACCGGCTTTCGCCGCCGGCCCATGGAGGGACCATGTGCTTTTTTGTCCTGACCATGATATTGGGGACTCTGGTGACCGTGGCTTTCGGAACCCTGATCTATGTCATCACCTTTTTTACCATATCCGCTCAGGGCCTCCGCCTCCTGGTTACCTCGGTCATGGACTTTTTTAACGGGTCCATTATCCCCATCCCCTTTTTCCCTCCTGGCATGAGGATTGTCATGGAGCTTCTTCCCTTTGCCGCCATGCAGAATGTGCCTCTGCGGATCTTCAGCGGGGAGCTGACAGGAGAACGGGCCATAGGCGCCTTTGTTCTGCAGGTATTGTGGCTGGTGGTCCTTGTGATCCTGGGGGACAGGCTCATGAAAAGGGCAGAGAAGAAGTTAAGTGTGCAGGGAGGGTGAGAGCATGAAAGAATCTATCAGGTTATATGGAAGATACGTGTCCATCCACGTGAAAACCATAATGGAGTACAAGGTTTCTTTTCTTCTCACTGCCATTGCTCAGTTTATGGTGTCCTTCAATGTATTTTTAGGGGTCTTTTTTATGTTCCAAAGATTTTCCGCAGTGGGGGGATTTACCTACAGCCAGGTGCTTCTGTGCTATTCCATCTTCCTCATGGAATTTTCCCTGGCAGAATGTGTGGCCAGGGGCTTTGACACTTTTTCCTCCATGGTAAGAAAGGGGGAGTTTGACCGGATTATGGTAAGGCCCAGAGGCCTGGTGCTTCAGGTTTTGGGAAGCAGGTTTGAGCTGACTCGTTTCGGCAGAATGCTTCAGGCCCTGGTCATGTTCGTCTACGGAATCCGTGGCAGCGATGTGGCCTGGAATGTCCCCAAGGCCATAACCATTGTGTTTATGCTGGCCGGCGGGACGGCTCTGTTCTTCGGCATCTTCCTGGTGGGCGCCGCCCTCTGTTTTTTTACCCTGGAGGGCTTAGAGGTCATGAACATCTTTACAGACGGAGCCAGGGAGTACGGCAAATATCCTGTAGGAGTATACGGAAAAAGGCTTCTTCAATTTTGCACTTTTGTGGTTCCCTACGGCTTGGTACAGTATTATCCCCTTTTATATCTGTTGGATAAGAGGACGCAGGCCTGGTATGTGTCCCTTCCTCTTCTGGCTTTTCTCTTTCTGATCCCTTGTTACGGACTCTGGAGAGTGGGGGTGAGAAAATATCAGTCTGCCGGGTCGTAAGTCTTTTTGGCAGGCAGGGAGGCAGAAAATCTGGAAAAGAACGGTTGACAAGTCCGACGGTTTGAGGGATAATAGAGGCATCCCCGATGCGTAGGATACGGTTACTTCGATGACAGGATGGTGTTGCGGGTTCGAGACCCGTCCGGCCCTCGGGCTGGTAGCTCAATGGGTAGAGCACATATACCGTTTCCGACTTTTTCTCGGGGGTATTGCAGGATAGAAAGAATTAAAAAGGGATAGCCCTGAACAGTCATGACATAGTCTGTTCAGGGCTTTTATCAGTATCCTTGGAGGAAAAAAACATGAATATGGAAATGAAAGAGAAAAAATTTGTGGTGGATGAGTCTTTTGTCACCCTGTTCCCGGATGCAGCCATTGCCGTTCTGTCTGTGGGGGGTATGAAGAGGGCCCAGGACATAGGAGCCCACGAGGCTGATGAGATCCGTGCTTTTCTGGAATCAGCCAATCAGGAGGCCAGAAGATTTCTGACAAGTGAGGTGATCTCTGAGAACCGGATTCCCGCTCTGTGGAGGGAGGCCTACAAAAAATTCCCGACGAAAAAAGGCGCCCGCTGTTCCATAGAGGCTCTCTTAAAGAGAGTGCTTCACGGCAATCCGGTGCCGTCTATCACGCCGACTGTGGATATTACCAACGGGATTTCCTTAAAATACGGTTTTCCCATTGGAGCGGAGAACGTGGATGCCTTTGAGGGCGATCTTCACCTGGGAGTGATGAAGGGCGGGGAAGCCTTTTGGCCTCTCGGTTCGGACAAGGAAGAGCCTCCTCTGCCGGGGGAGGTGGCTTACTATGACCGGGCGGGAGTGGTCTGCCGCTGCTTTAACTGGCGGGATGGCCAGCGCACGGCGGTCACAGACCATACGGTCAATGAGCTGATCATTATGGAATGTATCGAACCGGAGCGTGTGGAGGAGCTTAAGATGGCCATGGAGGAGCTGGCTGGACTTCTCAGTCAATATACAGGGGCAAGGATCCGGGCAAAAGGAGTTGTTACAGCCGGGAATCGTGAGGTATTTATCTGAAAGCATCCCCTTTGCCTGCGGAGGGTAAGCTGACAAGGAACTAATCGCTGCAGCATAGATTGTCCATAACTGGAATGGGTCGATAATTCGGAACAATGGTCTAATAATTTAAATCTATAATCCATGTAAGAAATCCAATAAGATAATAACAGGATTTTTGATATGGAGTGTGTTATGGATAACGAAAGAGTGTTGGAAAAGATTGAGGAACTTATGTTGGTGCATGGGTACAGCAAATATAGACTGTCTAAATTAAGCGGAATCAGCAAATCTACTCTTGCTACCATATTCAACAAGAGGAGTACGGTAAGCCTGAGTAATCTGTCCCTGTTATGTGATGCCTTTGATTTGACATTATCAGAGTTTTTTGCTCTATTTGAAGGGAAGGAGACAGAAAAGAAAGTGATCCTGGATTTCCCTGTGGAATGGTGGAACGGTTTGGACCCTGAGGTGCGGCGGAAAATGAGCACCCTCATGTTCACCATGGCAAAACTTATGGAGAAGGATAGTCCGGGAAAGAATGACTGAGACTCCATGTTTTTATAGAGATTAGCCCTGCGCGGTTCATGGAACGGACCGTGCAGGGCTTTTGTCGCTTCCGGCAGGCCCGGGACTTGACCATGCCAGCCTGGTTATGATACAATTTAATCACTAATCCAGTAAACCTAACACCTTTTGAGGGAGGTGACGTGATTGAGTCGTTTTCGGGAAGTACTGAGTCAGCAGAGGCAGGGTGAGGCGGCAAGAAAAGAAGAGACTGTGGTAAATTTTATGGGCGGAGAATCTTATGTGATTAACGCCTTGGACACGTTGAAGATGGTGACGGCTTCCTCTATTTTCGGTGAGCCATCCTATTACCGGGAAGGCGGCCTTGGACACAGGAGGAAAGACAGCCCCTATAAAAGCTGCCCTCTGCTCCAGGGATATCTCATAAAAGGAGATTTCTGGGAAGGGTGTACTGCCACGGAGATCATGGAGAGGGTGATTGATGAAGCCCTCACCTTGGATTTCGGAGGGACTCTCAAGTGGGCGGTACAGTTGAGAAATGATTATTATATGCGTCTCAATCCCCAGGTGATTATGGTGCGGGCTGCCGTGCACCAAGACCGGGAGGCATTTACCAGGGAGAATCCGGGGGTCTTTGGGGAGATGGAGGAGCAAGTTATGAGAAGAGGAGACGACGCCTTGTCCCAGCTGGCGTATTTTCTCTATATTAACCGGGGCAAGAGGAACATGCCCAGCATCTTAAAGCGGGCCATTGCAAAGAAGCTGGGAAGCCTGGACGCCTATGAGGCCGCCAAGTATAAACATGCAGAGATGGGACTTAAGGATGCGGTCCGCATTACCCACGCCAAGTCCGGAGTAATCGATGAACTGATGAAGACGGGGAAGATCCTCCTTTCGGAAGAGAAGAGGACCTGGGAGAATCTGCGGTCAAAGGGAAAGTCCTGGACCGAGATCTTTCAGGAGATTTCCATGGGCCATATGGCTCTGGTCAGGAATCTTAGAGGAGTCTTTGAGGAGGTGGAGGATCAGAATTTCTGCCGGAAATACTTAGAGCGGCTTAAGGCCGGGGTTAAGGAGGGGAAGCAGTTTCCGTTCCGCTATTACAGCGCCTACGAGGCAGTGTCAAAGGGCCGCTGCAGCCACAAGCCGCTGCTTCTGGACGCCCTGGAAGAGTGTATGGATCTGTCCATGGATCATCTCCCGAGATTTTCCGGAAAAACCATGTGCCTGTCGGATAATTCCGGGTCGGCATGGGGAGTAATCACTTCGGAATATGGTTCCGTGGAGATCGCGGTGATCGACAACCTTTCTGCGGTGATTGCAGCGGCAGTATCGGAAGAAGGCTATGTAGGCAAATTCGGTGACAGGTTAAAGGTGTTTCCGGTGTCAAAACGGGGGCGGATTCTGGCTCAGTGCCGGGATATCTCCAGGGGCAGAGGAGGAGATGTTGGAGCCGCCACAGAAGGAGGGATCTGGGAATTCTTCCTGAATGCCATAGAAAGAAAGGAGCACTGGGATCAAATCTTTATCTATTCGGATCAGCAGGCGGGACACGGCGGGCTTTACGGAACTTCCGGACAGCATGCCAGGTATGAGAAGCTGGGCTTCAGCTGCAGCCAGGGGTCTAAGGCCAAGGGTCGGTATATCAATGTGTTTGAACTGATTCTGGAGTATCGAAAAAAAGTGAATCCCAAGGTGAATGTGTTCTCCATCCAGACGGCAGGGTATCACAATATCTGTATTCCGGAGTATGCTTACCGCACCTGTATCCTGTACGGATGGACCGGAAAAGAGCTGGTGTTTGCAAGAG
Organism: Hungatella sp.; assembly: GCA_022796015.1. GTDB lineage: Bacteria > Bacillota > Clostridia > Lachnospirales > Lachnospiraceae > UBA3402. The sequence continues at coordinate 6,059 of JAAWHU010000054.1, forward strand.
AGATGATCAGGCTTTGGGATGAGATGGAGGATAGAGGATAAGAGCTTTATTGCCAGGGCGCTGGCTTAGGCGGCGCCTGCAGCTCATTGGTATGCCGGCCGTCTTGAAAAACAGGCGCCTCCGGCTGTTATGAAATCTCCATCAAGTTCTTAAGCATTGAAAAGCAGAAGGGGAGTGTTTGAAAGCGTTCGGTTTTTGAAAAACGAACGATAGGAAAGCTATAGGAGAGATTTCCTATGAAGCAGGGAGGTGGGGAAGATATGGAGGAGAAAGAAAGAGGAGAATGTCAGGCAGCGCCTCTTGTGAAGGTGTGTGTTCAGGCGGGGACTGTATTTTTAGGGCCGGGATTGTGCGAGCTTATGGAGAAAATTCACAGTCTGGGTTCTATCCAGGAGGCCTGTGCCGCCATGGACATGTCTTACAGCAAAGGCAGCAAGATGATAAAGAAGCTGGAGAGCCGGCTGGGAATCTCCATAGTAAAGCGTCAGGCCGGAGGGAGCGGAGGCGGTTCCTCCATCCTGACGGAGGAGGGAAGATGGCTGGTAAGACAGTACCGGTCCATGACAGCAGAGATTGAGGCGGCGGCCCGGGATATTTTTGGGAAATATTTTCAAACTGGGTTGATCAAACCGGATGGAGGGACAGAAGGATGAAGTTGATTCAGACCGTGGATGCAGAAGGCACTGTGCTGTGCCATGACATTACACAGATTATTAAGGGTGTCACCAAGGATGCGGTGTTCAGAAAAGGCCATGTGGTGACAAAGGAGGATATTCCTGTGCTGTTAAGCGTGGGAAAGGACCAGCTGTATGTGTGGGAGAAGGAGGAGGGCATGCTCCATGAGAATGAGGGAGCCAGGCTCCTTTGTTCCCTGTGCCAGGGCAGCTATATGGAGTCCTCTCGGCCAAAGGAGGGAAAGATCGAGCTGACAGCCGGGTGCGACGGCCTTTTTAAGGTGAATCACCGGGGCCTTAGGGCAGTCAATACCCTGGGACAGATGATGATTGCCACAAGGCACGGCAACTTTCCGGTAAAGAAGGGGGACAAGCTGGCGGGTACCAGGATCATTCCCCTTGTGATCGAGGCGGAGAAGATGGAGGCGGCAGAGAAGGCGGCCATGGAAGCCACAGGAGGGAAGCCCATTCTGGATCTTCTGCCCTTTGTACATAAAAGAGTAGGGATTGTGACCACGGGAAACGAGGTTTATTACAAGAGGATCGAGGACACCTTTACTCCTGTGATCATGGAAAAGCTGGGAGAGTTCGACACAGAGGTAATCAGCCATGTGACATGGAACGACGACGACAAGAAAGTGACGGCATCCATTCTGGAAATGATAGGTCAGGGGGCGGATGTGGTGATCTGCACGGGAGGCATGAGCGTGGATCCCGACGATAAGACTCCTTTGGCTATCAGGAATACAGGGGCAAGGATTGTGTCCTACGGCGCACCGGTGCTGCCGGGGGCCATGTTCCTTTTGGCATACTATGAGGTGAAGGAGGAGGGAGGCAGCCGGACTGCGGTGATAATGGGGCTTCCGGGATGTGTCATGTATGCGAAGCGGACGATTTTTGATCTGGTGCTTCCCAGGGTCATGGCAGATGATGAAGTGACGGCCGGGGAGCTGGCGGCGTTGGGACAGGGAGGCTTATGCTTAAGCTGTCCGGTGTGCACCTATCCCAACTGCGGCTTTGGAAAGGGAATGTAGGGCAGAACGGAGAACAGGAAGAGAAGGAGCGAAAACCATATGGAGTTTACACATTTTGACGGAGAGGGAAAGGCCTGGATGGTGGATGTGGGAGAGAAGGCGGACACCAAGCGGGAAGCCGTGGCCAGGGGAAGCATTGTCATGAGCAGGGAATGTCTTTGTAAGGTCATGGAAGGGACCATGAAGAAGGGAGATGTGCTGGGGGTGGCCAGAGTGGCAGGGATTATGGGAGCTAAGAGGACTTCGGAGCTGGTGCCCCTGTGCCATATCCTGAATCTGACGAAGCTGACCCTTGATTTTCACATCCATGAGGAGGCCTGTGAGATCCAGGCAGTGTGCACGGCCGGGACTACAGGGAAGACAGGGGTGGAGATGGAGGCATTGACCGGAGTGTCTGTGGCCCTCCTTACCATCTATGACATGTGCAAGGCAGTGGACAAGACTATGGAAATAGGAGGAATCTGCCTGGTTCACAAATCAGGCGGAAAGAGCGGGGAATTTTACAATCTCAAGGCGGCAGGCAGGGAAGAGGGAACGTGAGGATTTATGAAGGACTCAAAAGGAAGAATCATTGATTATATGCGGATTTCCATTACGGACCGATGCAACTTAAGGTGCAGGTACTGTATGCCCCACGGCATAAGGCGGGAGCCGAAGCAGGAGATCCTCTCCATGGAAGAGATCCAGGCCCTTGCCACGGCAGCTGCAGCCCTTGGAATCCGCAGGGTGAAGGTGACCGGCGGGGAACCTTTGGTGAGAAGGGACTGCTGCCGCCTGGTGGCTATGTTAAAGTCTGTGCCCGGTATTGAGGCCGTTACCATAACCACCAACGGAGTGCTTCTTGAGAAATACTTAGAGCCGCTTATGGAGGCGGGAATCGATGGGATCAACGTCAGCCTGGACACCTTAGACCGAGAGACATACCGAAGGATTACGGGACAGGACAAGATCAATGAGGTTCTTAAAGCACTCCGGGCGGCTGCGGCCCTGCCTGTTCCCGTGAAGATCAACGCAGTGTCCGTTGATTTCGGGAAAATGGGTGAACCCTCTGGGGGCCCGGGCGAAAGGCCTGGATGGCAGGCATTGGTGGAGCTGGCCAGGGACCTGGCCGTGGATGTGCGTTTCATAGAGATGATGCCTATAGGCTTTGGCCGGCAGTTTGAGACCATGAACCATAAACGGCTTTTGGAGGACATAAGGGCAGCCTATCCGGGGCTGGAGCGGGATGAGACCGTTCATGGCTTCGGGCCGGCTAAGTACTATAAGATCCCGGGATTTATGGGAAGCATCGGTTTTATCAGCGCGATCCACGGCAAATTCTGCGGGGAGTGCAACCGGGTGCGGATTACTTCAAAGGGATATTTAAAAAGCTGTCTCTGCTATGAGGATGGGGTGGACTTAAGGGCTGTTTTAAGAGATGGCACAGAAGGGGCTTATGAACAGGCAGGGACAGAGGAGCGCCGCTGCCACGGGCGCCTGGCAGGAGGGCCGGATTGTGAGGAGGTGCAGAGACGCCTTAAGGAGGCCATAAGGCAGGCGGTATGGCAGAAGCCTGCGGCTCATTGCTTTGAAAGGCCCCAGGATATTACGGAATCGGAAAATATGAGCAAAATAGGAGGATAAGGACATGCAAGGAAGGGTGAAAGCAATCTGCATCAGCCAGATCAGAGGAGTCGAGAAGGGGCCTGTTGCCCAAGGACATTTTCTGAAGGATTTCGGCATTGAGGGAGATGCCCACGGCGGCAAATGGCACCGCCAGGTAAGTCTTCTGTCCTATGACAAGGTAAAGGAGTTCAATGAGAGAGGGGCCCAGGTGGAGGATGGGGCCTTCGGGGAGAACCTGGTGGTGGAGGGGCTGGATTTTCGCAGCCTTCCTGTGGGAACGATTCTTAAGGCGGGAACCGTGGTTCTTAAAATGACTCAGATCGGGAAAGAATGTCACAGCCACTGTGCCATCTACCACAGAATGGGGGAATGTATTATGCCCAGAGAAGGAGTGTTCGCCCAGGTTGTAAAAGAAGGAGATATTCATCCCGGTGATATCATGGAGGTGGAGTTTCCGGCTCCGGACAGGCCCTTTACGGCGGCAGTCATTACTTTGAGCGACAAGGGGGCAAAGGGGGAGAGAAGAGACGAAAGCGGCCCTGCGGCAGCGGACATGCTTCGGGAGGCAGGCTATGAGGTGGTGGAGACCATGATTCTGCCTGACGAGCCCCAGGCCTTAAAGGCTCAGCTGATCCGTCTGGCAGACGGGCGTCAGGTGGATCTGATTCTCACAACCGGCGGTACGGGATTCTCCGTAAGAGATAGGACGCCGGAGGCCACCATGGCTGTGGCCGACCGCAATGCCCCGGGAATCGTCGAGTATATCCGCATGAAATCCATGGAGGTGACAGACCGGGCCATGTTGTCCAGAGGCGCGTCAGTGATCAGAAAGGGAACTCTGATCATCAACCTGCCGGGGAGCCCCAAGGCTGTAAAGGAGAGTCTGGGATTTATTATGGGATCCCTGAACCATGGCCTGGGAATTCTTAGGGGAAGCGCGGCGGAGTGCGGCAGGACGTAAAGGGGGAAGGGAGCAATGGCGGGAAAGCGGATGGGAGTTATGGCGCTGGCTGTGGCAGTATGGGCGCTGGCGGGCTGTAAGGAGCCAGGTTCCTTTGGCGTGTCGTCTGTAAGGAGCCAGGAGGCTTCTAAGGTCGGCCGAGGCTGGGCAGACGGGGGAGCAGAGCCGGGACAGGGGGGCATAGATGTCCTTGAGAACCAGGAAGAGATCGTGGTGGCGGCCGCCGCCAGCCTGAGCAATGTTTTTGAGGACAGGCTGATTCCCATGTTCCAGGAGCAGAACCAAGGGATCAGGGTGAGGGGGATCTATGACAGCTCAGGCAGGCTTCAGACCCAGTTGGAAGAGGGCCTGGAGGCGGATCTCTTTATATCTGCATCAAGGAAGCAGATGGAGGCTCTTGACGAGAAAGCCATGATTGCATCCGAAACCATAACGCCCCTTTTGAAGAATAAGCTGGTGCTCATTGTACCGGCAGGCGGAGAGGCCGGATTCGGTGCTCTGGAGGACATTGTAAAGGCTAAAAGCATTGCCCTGGGAGATCCGGACAGCGTGCCGGCAGGGCAGTATGCCAAGGAGGCTCTGATGAATCTGGGGATCTGGGATGAGCTTCAGGACAGGGTGAGCTTTGGAACCAATGTGACGGAGGTATTAAACCAGGTGGCCGCCTTTAGTGCGGACGCAGGGATTGTCTATGCCACAGATGCGGCAGGTATGGAGGGCAAGGTGACGGTGGCGGCAGAGGTTTTTGAGGAAAGCCTGTCCCAAGGCGTCATCTATCCCGTGGCTGTGGTGAAGGGGACGGCCCACAGCCAGGCGTCAGGCAGGTTTTTAGAGTTTTTAAAGACAGAGGAGGCTATGGCTGTCTTTGAGGAATATGGATTTGCCAGAGGAGAATAATCGATGGATATGGACTGGTCACCCTTTTGGATTTCTATGACAACGGCAGGGGCTTCCATTGGGATCACGTTTTTTCTGGGGCTTTTCTGCGCCTGGGGCGTTATGAGCATAAGGAATGAGAAAATAAAAATCATACTGGATGGAATACTGACCCTGCCTCTTGTGCTTCCTCCTACGGTGATGGGGTTTTTTCTTCTCTATATCTTCGGCGTCAAGAGGCCTGTAGGAAGATGGCTGGCGGAATATTTTGGCGTGCGGGTAGTATTTTCCTGGGGGGCCACGGTACTTGCGGCAGTGGCGATGTCGTTTCCCCTCATGTACCGCTCCTCCAGAGGCGCTTTGGAGCAGGTGGATCAGGACCTGGCGGACGCAGCCAGGACCCTGGGCATGAGGGAGTGGGATATTTTTTGGAAGATCCTTTTTGCCAACGCTGTGCCGGGGGTGGCCGGCGGCGGTGTTCTGGCTTTTGCCAGAGGCTTGGGAGAGTTCGGCGCCACTGCCATGATTGCAGGAAATATTGCAGGAAGGACAAGAACCCTTCCCATGGCCGTGTACGCAGAGGTGGCTGCAGGCAATATGGAGAAGGCCTGGGGCTATACGGCTGTCATCATAGGCCTGGGACTGATGTCCATGACCCTCATGAACCTGGCGGCAGCCAGAGCCGGAAGAAAGGGGAAATGACCATGGTCCTTCGGGTACAGATAAAGAAGAGGCTGAAGGCGTTTCGGCTGGATATGGAGTTTGAGGCGGGCAGAGAGTGCCTGGGGATCCTGGGGCCCTCAGGGTGCGGAAAAAGTATGACCTTAAAGTCTGTTGCAGGGATTGTGACGCCGGATGAAGGGCGTATTGCAGTTGAGGGAGATGGGGAACGTGTTCTCTTTGACTCCAGGAAAAGGGTGAATCTGCGCCCCCAGAAAAGACAGGCCGGATATGTGTTTCAACAGTATGCCCTCTTTCCCAACATGACGGTGGAGCAGAACATTATGACAGGGCTTAAGGGGGCGGCAGGAGGGAGGATGACCGACAGGCAGTCACAGGCAGCGGTGAGAGAATGGATGGAGCGGTTTAGGCTGACAGGGCTGGAGGGGCGCTATCCATCTCAGCTTTCCGGAGGACAGCAGCAGAGGACGGCTCTGGCCCGAAGCCTGGCAGGCCGGCCTGGAATTCTTCTTCTTGACGAGCCTTTTTCTGCCATGGATACTTTTTTGCGGGAAGGCTTAAGGATGGAACTGAAAACCGTGCTGAAAGACTATGCCGGGATTTCGGTGCTGGTGACCCATGACCGGGACGAGGCCTACCAGCTGTGCAGCCGCCTGATCCTTATGGATGAGGGAAAGGTACTGGCAGCAGGAGGAACCAGGGAAGTCTTTGAGAACCCGGGAACCTGCCGGGCTGCCAGGCTTACAGGCTGCAAGAACATTTCAAGAATTGAAAGGCTGGGGAGACGAAAGATTTGTGCCCTGGACTGGGGAGGGCTGAAGCTGGCAACAGCCTGTGATGTGGACCGTGACGTTACGGCTGTCGGCATCCGTGCCCACGATTTTTCCCCTCTTTCAGACGATGAGGCTTCCTTCTGGAAGGGGAAGGATGAGGCTAATCTGATTCCCGTGAAGGAACCCGTGGTGTCGGAGATGCCTTTTGAGTGGTATGTAACCCTTGGCTGCGGGCTCTGGTGGAAGACAGAGAAAACCATTTACGCCCACGACCCTGGGGGGATCGTCCCGCCATGGCTGCGGATTGCGCCGGAGGGGATTCTCCTGCTGCGGGGATAGGCTTGTATAGTAAAAAGGATAAGGCTCCGGAAGGTTATGCCGGAGGCCTGCAGCTGTCCCGTTCCACCAGGTGATGGGGAACAATGATCTTGGTGGCCATTAGATTAGGATTTTCAATATGGTTAATAATCTGGGATGCCGCTTCAATTCCAAGCTGGCAGGAGTTCACGTCGATGGAAGTCAGCTGGGGGGAGGTGAGGCGGGCAAGGAGGGAGTTGTTGAAGGAGATAATGGACAAATCCCCGGGGATGGATAAACCGGTCTCCAGACATACCCGCTCTAAGGCCACGGCCAGAATATCGTCGCTGACAACCATGGCAGTAGGCCGGTCAGGGCTTTTAAGCAGGTCGTAGATGGCGTTGGAGTTATCCCGGGGCACGGAGGGAACCTCCAGACAATATTCCGGGCGCAGGGGAAGCTGGTGAAGAGCCAGAGCCATCTGATATCCGGCCTTCCGGTCTGCAGAGAACATGAGGCTGCTGTCACTGCCTAAGTAGGATATCTTCTTATGACCCAGGCGGATCAGATACTCGGTGGCTTCCTGGCCTGCCAGAAGATTGTCATTGTCGATGTAGATGGTCTGGTTGGCATACTGATAGGCCTTTCCAATAAGCACATACAAGAGTCCTTCATTGTAAAGGTACTCGATCACCGGGTCCTTCTGTCTGGAGTAAAGAATAATATAACTGTCCAGCTGGCCGCTTCTGGTCAGTGTCTGAATCACTCTCAGAAGCTCCTCCTCATCCTGCCCCGTAATAATCGTGTTAATGTACTGGCGGTGGCTGCAGAACTGGCTGATTCCCCGGATGGTTTCCAGATAGAACGAATTTTCATAGGTCTCTTTCTGGGAGGGAGGCAGAATGACTCCGATGGTTCTGGTATTTGATATGGGAGGGGAGGAAGGCTGAGAGGAAAATCCCGGCTCATAGCCAAGCTGTGCCATGGCCCGGCGCACTCTCTCCTTAGTCTCCTCGCTGATGGAAGGGTTGTCTTTGCATGTCCTTGATACGGTGGAAGGGGACACGCCGGCAAGGGCGGCCACTTCTTTGAGGGTAACTGCCATGAGATTGGTCTCCTGATATAAATAATACCATCTATTGTAGGAGATAATAGAGGAAAAGTCAATGCAGCTTTGCAAAGAAATAGGAAATAAATTGTGAAAAATGAATGCAATTTCATGCAATGGATTGTGAGCAAAAAGTCAGGAGAAATTAAGAAGAGAGTTTCCTTTTAACGCAAGAAGTGTAATCATAGACATGTTGCATAAAAAAGTTGCACTAAAATTGTTGAAAATAGAGAAAATAGAAAAAGTATGCAGGAAGCACTTGCAATTTTTGTGCAATCATTGTATCTTTATTGCAAGAAATTGCATTATTTTTTGCATCCAAAATGCAACCTGTGCAAACCAGCACAATTATGATTATAACAAAATGGGAGGTAAAAGGAATGAGCAGTAGGAGCGGTGACAGCAAGGCAATCAATATCTTATCCCCGGTGACCGGTAAGGCGGTGGCTCTTGAACAGGTTCCGGATCCGGTGTTCTCTCAGAAGATCATCGGCGACGGAATTGCGGTGATTCCTTCCGACGGAAGAATCACAAGCCCTGTGGATGGAGGGGTTGCTTCTGTGGCGGAGACTCTCCACGCCTATGGGTTCAGGACCAAGGAAGGTCTGGAGCTTCTGATTCATGTGGGCTTGGAGACCGTAGGGCTAAAGGGGGAATGCTTTCAGGTCCATGTAAAGGCAGGGGATCAGGTGAAGGCAGGCGACCTGATAGCCCAGGTGGATCTGGAGGCTTTAGCAAAGAAGCAGATCAACCCCATCACGCCGGTTCTTGTGTGCGGAGGCATGGAAGGAAAGAGCCTTCAGTACCATGAAGGAGATATGGAGGGAGGAAAGACCCCGGTTCTTACAATCCTGGACGGAAGCGGTCAGGAATCTTGTGGGGAAGGGAAGGAATCCCCGGAGAGCGGGGCAGCAGGCCGGGCCGCCTCGGGGAGCCAGGCAGACGGCAGGGAAAAGGCCGGAACCTTAGGAAGCTCCTCACCGGAAAAAACGGAGAAAAAAGGAAAGATCAACTTTGACTTTTTACAGAAGCTAGGCAAAGTACTTATGGTGGTAATCGCCGTTATGCCGGCGGCAGGGCTGATGATCAGCCTTGGAAAGCTGGTGCAGATGGCAGGAGCGGATCTCCATATGATCCTGATGATCGGAAGCACTATGGAGAACATCGGCTGGGCCGTGATCAACAATCTGCATATTCTCTTTGCAGTGGCCATCGGCGGTTCCTGGGCCAAAGAGCGGGCCGGAGGCGCATTTGCGGCAGTCATTGCGTTTATTTTGATCAACTGCATCACCGGCGCCATGTTCGGTGTGACGGCAGGGATGTTAAACGACCCGGAAGCGGTAACCCACACCTTGTTCGGCAAGGAAATCCTGGTAAACGGTTATTTCACATCGGTTCTTGGTGCGCCGGCTCTGAATATGGGCGTTTTTGTGGGAATTATTTCCGGTTTTGTAGGTGGAATTATTTATAATAAGTATTATAATTATAGAAGGCTTCCCGATGCACTGGCATTCTTTAACGGCAAACGGTTTGTGCCTATGGTGGTGATCCTGTGGTCTGTCATTGTCTCTATGGTGCTGGCCGTGGTATGGCCTGTGGTTCAGACAGGGATCAACAACTTCGGCGTATGGATCGCCAACTCCTCGGCCACATCCCCGGTTCTGGCTCCCTTTATTTACGGAACCCTTGAAAGGCTCTTGCTTCCTTTTGGCCTTCATCATATGCTGACCATCCCGATGAACTACACTTCCTTCGGCGGAACCTATACTATTCAGACAGGAATCAATGCAGGTTCCCAGGTATTTGGTCAGGATCCTCTGTGGCTTGCATGGGTGACAGACCTGATTAACTTTAAGGATGCAGGGAATACGGCTGCATACACAGACTTAATAACCAATGTAATTCCGGCCAGATTTAAAGTAGGCCAGATGATCGGCGCCACAGGGCTTCTTCTTGGAATCGCCCTTGCCATGTACCGCAGAGTAGATCCGGATAAGCGGCAGAAATACCGTTCCATGTTCTTCTCCACTGTACTGGCCGTATTCCTTACCGGTGTTACGGAGCCCCTTGAGTTTATGTTTATGTTCTGCGCCCTTCCGCTGTATGTGGTATATGCCGTGCTGCAGGGATGCGCATTTGCCATGGCGGGGATTGTACATTTAAGGCTTCACTCCTTCGGGAACCTGGAATTTGTCACAAGAGTCCCCATGTCCTTAAAGGCAGGGCTTGCAGGTGATCTGATTAACTTCATTATCTGTGTTGCAGTATTCTTTGCTATAGGATATGGGGTGGCCTATGTGATGATCGATAAGATGAAATTCGCCACTCCCGGGCGTCTGGGCAATTACACGGATGAAGGATCCGAGGAAGAGGGAGGCAGCCAGAATGGCTCCGGCAAAGGAGGCAGCGGCCAGGCTGAGAGGATCATTGCCCTCTTAGGCGGAAGAGAGAACATTACTTTGGTAGACGCCTGCATGACCAGGCTTCGAGTCACTGTAAAAGACCCATCAAAGGTAGCCGATCTTCCCCAGTGGAAGGCAGAAGGAGCCCTGGGACTCTTAAAGAAGGACAACGGAATCCAGGCAGTATACGGCCCCAAGGCAGATGTACTGAAATCCGACATCAACGACATTCTATAGCTGCAGGCCGGGCGGAAAAGAGAAAGCATCCGCCGGGAGGATGTTTTCTCTTTTCCATATGGCGCCGGGCTGGCCTAAAAGGAAAGGAGCCCTTTATGAAACTTTTAACCTTGAACACTCACAGTCTGGCGGAAGCGGACTATGAGCATAAACTTTATCTCTTTGCAGACATGATTTTAAAGGAGCAGCCGGACGTGTTTGCCTTACAGGAGGTGAATCAGACCATAACCCAGGCAGAGACAGAGCCGGGACATGATACCGGCTACAGGTCCTGCCGGGATTTTGACGGCCCGGTCAGAGCGGACAATCACGGTCTGAGGCTGGCCGGCCTTTTTAAGGACAAAGGATGCCCCTATTACTGGACCTGGGTTCCGGCAAAAGTGGGGTATGACGTCTATGAGGAGGGCTTAGCTCTCTTCTCCCGCAGCCCTATAGAAGATACAAGCCAGTTCTTTATCAGCAGAAGCCAGTCATTTTCCAACTGGAAGACCCGGAAGGTTCTGGGGATTCGGACGAGAGGCCAATGGTTCTACAGCGTTCACATGGGGTGGTGGGCGGATCCGGAAGAGCCTTTCATGCTTCACTGGGACAGGGCGGCAGAGCAGATCGAGAGACGGGAAAGCAGGGGAGAAGGAGCCTGGATTATGGGGGATTTCAACAGCCCCAGCGATAAAATCGGAGAAGGCTATGATTATGTAAAAAGCTCCGGATGGTTTGACACCTATGATCTGGCTTTGGAAAAAGACAGCGGGATTACGGTGGCCAAGGAAATCGATGGCTGGAGGGAAGGCGGTCTCCAGGCCAAGGGTATGCGCATCGATTACATCTGGTGCAGCCAAGAGACAGAGATTATACGGTCCTGTGTGATATGCAACGGAAGCAGCTATCCGGTAGTTTCGGACCATTATGGGGTTATGGTGATTACAGGGCAGGAATAAAGGAACCCTCAGACAAGTTAAGAAGGGAAGGATAATTAAATGAATCGAGCAGCAGGCATTTTATTACCAATTACAAGTCTGCCATCCAGATACGGGATCGGGTGTTTTTCAGGGAGCGCCTATGAATTCGTGGACTGGCTGAAGGAGGCGGGGCAGTGCTACTGGCAGATTCTGCCTTTGGTGCCCACAAGCTTTGGAGATTCTCCCTATCAGTCATTTTCCACCTATGCAGGCAATCCTTATTTTATCAGCCTGGAGGAATTGGTTGAGGAGGGCGTCTTGACCGAGGAGGAATGTGAGGAGGCGGATTTCGGAGAGGATCCCCAGGACATTGATTACGAGAAAATGTACCTGAGCCGTTATCCTCTTTTAAAGAAGGCTTTCAGGCGCAGCAATATCAGCCAGAACCAGGATTATTTAAAATTTGTGGAAGACAATGCCTGGTGGCTTGGGGATTATGCCCTGTTTATGGCGGTGAAGGAGCGGTTTGAGGGGAAACCCTGGACTGAATGGGCCGAGGATATCCGGCTCCGCCGCAGCAATGCCATGGATTATTATAGAAAGGAACAGTATTTTGACATTGAATTTCATCAGTATCTTCAATACCAGTTTCATAAGCAGTGGACCAGATTAAAATCCTATGCCAATGAGAAGGGCGTGAAGATTATCGGGGATATCCCGATCTATGTAGCCATGGACAGCGCCGATGCGTGGGCTCATCCCGAATTGTTCCAGTTAGACGAGAATAACGTGCCGGTTGCTGTTGCCGGCTGCCCGCCGGACGGATTTGCCGCTGAGGGACAGCTGTGGGGAAATCCTCTGTACCGCTGGGACTATCACGAGAGCACAGGCTTCGCATGGTGGATGGAACGGCTTAGATACTGCTTTCAGATGTATGATGTGGTGAGAATCGATCATTTCCGGGGATTTGACGAATATTACTCCATTCCTTACGGGGAGAAGACTGCCATCAACGGGACATGGAAGAAGGGCCCCGGCATGAAGCTTTTTCACCGGATGAAAGAGGTTCTTGGGGAGAGGGAGGTTATTGCCGAGGATCTTGGATATGTCACCGATTCCGTGCGGAAGATGGTGGAAGACAGCGGTTTTCCGGGGATGAAGGTGCTGGAATTCGCCTTTGACTCCAGAGATACAGGGAGCGCCAGCGACTATCTTCCCCACAACTATGGGGAAAACTGTGTGGCCTACACAGGGACTCATGACAACGAGACCCTCACAGGGTGGTTTGGCAGCATCAGCAAGGAGGAGATGGCCATGGCCAGAGAATATCTCTGCGACCAATATACCCCTGAAAAATATCTCTACAAGCCCTTGATCAGCCTGATTATGAGAAGCAGGGCAAAGCTGTGCGTGATCCCCTTGCAGGATTATCTGGGATATGACAATTCCTGCCGTATGAACAGACCATCCACAGTAGGGATTAACTGGAAATGGAGAATCACAAGGGAGGAACTGACCGAGGAGCTTAAGGAGGAGATCTACAGTATTGCCAGACGGTACGGAAGGACCGGGTGGCAGTGGAGAGAGGAAGAGGAGAAAGAGACGAAAAGTTAAATAGATCCACTAGGTGATTGCGAAAGTCAAAATTGAAAGAATATTCAGCTAAGTTTTGAGTTTCGCAAATACTTAAATAGATCCGCAGATGCAGGAAACAAAAAGCTGCCCTTATGGTGAGGGCGGCTTTTTGCGATTGTGAAGCCTGGGTTGTAGTGGTAAACGTAAAAGCAAGCATTTACAAAAACCCTAAGGATTGGCCAGCTTTGCTTTGTATAGGTTTCCCCATGCTGCCATGGAATCCAGAATAGGCCGGAGAGACTCCCCCAGTTCGCTTAAGGAGTATTCCACTCTGGGAGGGACTTCCGGGTACACGGTCCGTATGACAATCCCATCTGCCTCTAAGGAACGCAGGCTGTCAGTCAGCACCTTTTGGCTGATTCCGTCCAGCTCTTTTTTTAATTCGTTAAAACGCCAGGGGCGTACCTGCAGATTTCTGATAATCAGCAATTTCCACTTGCTTCCGATTAATTCCACAGTGGTAGCCACCGGGCAGGCGGGAAGTTCTTCTTTTGTTAGCATACAAGCCCTCCATGATTTTTGCCGTGGCAGAGAGCCAAGGCCCAATTTATGCAGATTATAATATGTTTTAGAGCTATGGTCAATAGGATTTGAAATAGGCCGGGTTACATGGAGGGTTACAAGTTACGTTCACAGGGCGCCTGGGAACCGTAACGGTTACAAAAAGGTAACCAGGTAATAAAAAAGTGCGTACTTTTCTAAAGGATAGACTTCCCCCATAATAAAACTGCAGACAGACAAAGTCAAATGTCTTTTCATGCAACATGGAAGGGAGAAAGAGGGAAGAGATGAATAGAAGAGAAAAAGAAGAAAGACTTGTCATTGCCCTTAGGGAGGCGCGGGCTGTGGTCATCGGGGCAGGCGCGGGGCTTTCTGCCTCGGCAGGTTTTACCTACAGGGGGGAACGGTTCCAAACATATTTCGGAGATTTCGCGGCAGAATGCGGATTTGAAGATATGTATTCCGGAGGATTTTATGCCTTTGGCTCTCTGGAGGAGCAGTGGGCATATTGGAGCAGATACATCTATATCAACCGTTATATGGATGCCCCGAAGCCTGTATATCGCGATCTCCTTAAGCTGATAAAGGACAAGGAATATTTCGTTATGACGACCAACGTGGATCACTGCTTTCAGAAAGCCGGTTTTTCTAAAGAAAGATTGTTTTATATGCAGGGTGATTACGGATTGTTCCAGTGCCAGAAGCCATGTCATAAAAAAACCTATGACAATCAGGATATGGTAAGAGAGATGGTGAAGGCCCAGGGATATGTGCTTGGAGAAGATGGAATCCCTTATATTCCGGAAGGCGTCGTGCTGGAAAGGAGGATTCCAAAGGAGCTGATCCCATATTGTCCCATATGCAGAAGGCCTATGGCAATGAACTTGAGAGCGGACAATACCTTTGTGGAGGATGCGGGGTGGCACAGGGCGGCTAAAGACTGTCGGGACTTTTTGAACCGGTACGGAGAAGGAAAGATACTGTTCCTGGAACTGGGAGTAGGATATAACACTCCGAGTATTATAAAATACCCTTTTTGGCAGATGACGGCAAAGAATCCCAATGCAGTCTATGTCTGTCTGAATCAGGGGGAGGCTGCATGCCCGAAGGAAATTGCCGGCCGGTCTATTGGCATTGATGGGGATATAGGCGATGTGCTTGAAGAGTTAAAGATTTGGAAGGATAAGTAAATCTGGGAGGATTGGAGATAAGGATGAGACACAGCCTCCTGCACAAAAAAGGGTATGCCGGATTGCTCCGACATACCCCCAAAATCCTCAAAAACATTGATTGGTCAGTACCTCTGATTAACCGAAGTATCTCTTGAGAAGTCCCTCAAACGCTTTTCCGTGTCTTGCCTCGTCACGAGCCATCTCATGAACCGTGTCATGGATTGCATCCAGGTTGGCAGCCTTTGCTCTCTTAGCCAGGTCAAACTTGCCGGCAGTAGCGCCGTTCTCGGCAGAAACTCTCATCTCCAGATTCTTCTTGGTGCTGTTGGTAACAACCTCGCCTAAAAGCTCTGCAAACTTAGCTGCATGCTCTGCCTCCTCATATGCTGCCTTCTCCCAGTACAGGCCGATCTCCGGATAGCCTTCTCTGTGAGCAACTCTTGCCATAGCCAGATACATACCAACCTCAGAGCACTCACCCTCAAAGTTAGCCCGCAGGTCAGCAAGAATATCTTCGGAAACACCCTGAGCAACGCCTACTACATGCTCGGCGGCCCATGTCATCTCGCCCTTCTGCTCCTCAAACTTGGAAGCCGGAACGTGGCACTGTGGGCACTCTGCCGGAGGAGTATCTCCCTCATGAACATAACCGCATACTGTACAAACCCATTTTTTCATAAATGATGTCTCCTTTTCTTTATTTTAATAAAATGAATACCAATATTGTTCCATAACAATAATAGTAATTGTTACTGATATGACTTTATCATATGTAATACAGTTTGTCAACACTTATTGAGAAAAATTTTTATAAATTCGCGGGCGGAGTGATATTTCCAGAGGAATCTTCAACAAGGCACTGCTGGCAGATACCGTAAAAGTAGGTAACATGGCTGTCAATCTGTCCACGGCAGCACTGCTGGGCCTCCTCGTTTAAACAGGAAGAGGGTTTTAAAGGAAGATCTATGACTGAACCGCATTTTCTGCACACAAAGTGGTGGTGAGGGGCCAGATCCGCATCAAACCGGTCCGGTCCGTAGCCAAAGCTTAATTTGCGAACCTCCCCCAGTTCCACCAAAAGGTTTAAGTTCCGATATACGGTGCCCAGGCTGATGTTGGGATATTCCTCCCGGATGCTTACATATACATGGTCGGCAGTAGGATGGTCATGGCGGCCTGACAGGCAGGCCTTGATGCTTTCACGCTGCCGGCTGTATTTTAATGTTTTCATGTCAGCCTCCTGTTTCATAATAAAAATAATAACAGTTACTATTATATGATATCAGGAGATCAGACACTTGTCAAGGTAGAGTCTTTTGCAATCTGTATGAATTCTTTGGTGGCCTGGGACATATAATGTCCCTTGTGGTAACCAATTCCAAGGATTCCGTGGGCACGGGGGGAGTTCAGATGGTAAAAGCTGGCATCCAGCAGAGTTTTCGCCTGTTTTTCTAAAGTCTCCTGCCCGGACATAAACATTTTCGGATAAAAGGTAATTCCCATACCTCGAAGAGATAAGGCCAGGGCCGTCTCGATATTTTCCGTCTCCAGAATAATCTTAGGATTTAACTGGGCTTCCGCAAACATCTCGTCCGCCAGGGTGCGGACTCGGTTGCCGGGGTTAATAAGCAGGAAGGGGCAGTCCTTTAAAAGGGACAGATCCACCTTTTGGGACATCAGTTCCTTCAGCTGATGAACCCGGTCAGGATAGATTCGTTCCAGCACTGCATCGGGAACCACAAGAAGGATTTCTTCCGCACAGACCGGGACGGTCTCCACGTCTTCCACCTTGAAGGGAAGCATGTCGATAACCAGATCCACATCGCCGTGGAGAAGATCTGTGGCCAGTTCCGTGGAATTGCCCTCCCTAAGGTGAAGATCAATGCCGGGAAAGCGCTCCTGATAGATGGGGAGAATCTGAGGAAGGATCTTGCGGCCCCTGGTGTGGGAGAGGCCGATGACAAGCTGGCCTTTGGTAAAGTCCTTGATGTCGGCAATCTCATGGTAAGTCTCCTCCCTCAGGTTTAACATTTGTCTGGCCCGTTTCTGCAGGATCTGTCCGGCATAGGTAAGGGTCAGGGGGGCCGTGCGGTTAAACAGGGCGATGCCAAACTCCTTTTCTAAGTGGGAGATATGGCAGCTTAGGGACTGCTGGGAGATGTAGAGACGTTTGGCAGCCTTGGTAAAGTTTAATTCCTCTGAGGCAACCAGAAAATACTCCAGGTTTAAAAAGTTAATCATGGCTCCATGCACCCCCCTGCAATGGTTTTAAGAACAGGAATATAGGGGAAAAGCTTTTCCACGGAGGTGTTGAGCACCAGCTCCTGAGGGAAATCAATCTCTTCCAGCAGCTGTATGGCCCGGCTGTGGCGGCCGGCGCCGGCCGTGCTGTGGGCGTCGCTTCCCATAAGGATAGGGACCTGATAGTGGACACACCGTTCAAGCATGGTAAGGTAATGCTCCCGGGCTCCTGATCTTGAGGAGAGAGGATGGAAGGAGCTGTTGTTGACCTCCAGAATCATGCGGTGCTCCTTCGCCGCTGCCACTAAGGCGTCATAGTCCACAGGGTAGCGGTCGTCATCAGGATGTCCGATGATCTGCACAAAAGGATTTTTCATTACATGAATATAAGCATCTGTATTCTGGGAAACCGTGCCCGGGGCGCAGGTTGAGATGTGGAGGCTGGCAATGGCATAGTCTATCTTGGCCAAAAGAGATGGATCCAGATCTACATGCCCTTCAAAATCCAGGATATTCACTTCGCATCCCATAAGGACATGGATTCCAAAAAGTTCTCTGGGAATGGATTTAAAGTTGGTGAAATAAAATTTGTGGCAGCTTCCCGGTGTAAGAGGTCCATGATCGCTGGAACCGAAAAGCTTCATGCCGGCATCAGCTCCTGCCTGGATCATCTCATATAAGGTATTGTAGGCATGGCCGCAGGCAATCGTATGTGTGTGAAGGTCAATAATATCATTCATAATTACACTCTCTTTTCCATATAAAATATATTTTCTTCAATATAGCACATTTTTTTACATAAAACTATAAAAATAGTTAGATACCAAGAAGAAAATATAGTATAATGAAGGATAGCTGAGTGCGGATTGGCGCATATGAAAAGCAAAAATTTAACTACAGGGAGGATTACAACGTGATCGAAGAACTGAAAAACGAAGAAACAAAGCAGGAAGAGGTAACCATGGAAGAAGGAAAGACCCAGGAGGCAGCAGCCCAAGGAGCAGATAAACCAGAGCCCCAGGCGACGGAGTCTATGGCCGACTATGCGGCGGAGCTGGAGCAATCTTATAAAGAATTTGACGAGCGTCGGAACCAGACTTATGTGGCGGAGGAATCTCCGGATGCGGAAAAGTGGCAGGAGATCCGCCAGATGCAGGCAGATAAAACCGTGGTAAAGGTGAAGATCAAGGAGATCGTCAAGGGAGGAGCCATTGCCTACCTAAATGAACTGCAGGCATTTATTCCGGCATCCCAGCTGTCCCTAGAGTATGTGGAGAAGTTGGAGGACTGGACAGGTAAATATATTGAGGCCTATATTATCACGGCAGATCCGGAAAAGAAGCGTCTTGTGCTCTCTGCCAAGGAGCTGTTAAAGGAGCGCAGAGACGCCCAGAGAAGAGAGCGTTTAGCTGCTTATAAGGCAGGGGATGTGGTGGAAGGCACTGTTGACAGCCTGAAGGATTACGGTGCATTTGTGAATCTGGAGGGAGGAGTGTCAGGCCTTCTTCATATTTCCCAGATCAGCAGCCAGAGAATCAAACACCCGGGAGTTGTGCTGAAAGAGGGCCAGAAGGTGAAGGTAAAGATACTTTCTGTTGACAACGGCAAGATCAGCCTGAGCATGAAAGCCTTGGAGACCCAGGAGCCGCAGGAGACGGAGCACTTTGAATACAAGAGCACAGGGGAAGCCTTTACGGGCCTGGGAGATCTGCTGAAGGGGTTAAAACTATAGGCATTTAAAGGAGGGATAAGATGGAGCATATCCCCAAACAACATAACCAATTAGAGCAGTGGAACTCATTGATGTTTTTGTATAGTTCGGCACTGAAGGAAATTAATGTAAAGATCGAGATCTTAAACAATGAATTTATTCATATCCATAATTACACGCCCATTGAACATGTGAAGTCCCGTTTAAAGAACGCGGAAAGTATTGTGAAAAAGATGAAGCGGCACAACTATGAGGTGAGCGTCTCCAATATGACGGAGAAGCTCAGTGATATTGCAGGGATTCGGATTATCTGTTCCTTTACATCGGATATTTACCTCATTGCGGATATGATATCAAAGCAGAGTGATGTTACGGTCCTCTATGTGAAGGACTATATTAAAAATCCCAAGCCCAACGGATATAAAAGCTATCATATGGTGGTTACGATACCGGTATATCTGTCTGATGGGCCGGTTGAGACTAAAGTGGAGATCCAGATCCGGACAGTGGCCATGGATTTCTGGGCCAGCTTAGAGCACAAGATCTACTATAAATTTGAAGGGGAAGGCCCGGATTATCTGCAGCAGGAGTTAAAAGCCTGCGCAGACATGGTGGATATGCTTGATGCAAAGATGTACTCCTTAAACGAAGCCATTCTGGCCTGGAACAGCCAGAGAGACCAGAGAGGAATGACCCAATGAACATGCTGCTTCGTGAGACAGGACAGATCATTCGGTTTAATTACAAAAATCTTTTGCTGTTTGTCACAGGATACCGCGTGATCACAGCTGCTGTCTATTTCCAGCTTCTGAATGTGAGTGTAAGATTTGCCTTAAGGCAGGCAGGATACAGCTATCTGACTTTGGAAAACGCCGGAAAGGTCCTTTTAAGCCCCTGGACCTTTCCGGTGGTTCTTTTGATGGCCGGGACAGGCCTGCTGCTTCTTATGATTGAGGCGGGGGGCCTGGTGGCCGCCTACTGGGGAGCCGCCTGCTCCCTTAAGCTGTCGTCAATTCAGATCCTGCTTCAGGGGCTCCGAAACGGGATCCGGCAGATCAGAGGCAGGAATTTCCGGCTGTTTGCAGTGGCAGGGGCGGACTTTTTCCTGTTAAATCTTTTTTATCTGTACAGAACCCTGACCCATGTGAAGCCGGTGAATTTTGTCCTGGAGGAGATATTGGCATATGTCTGGGGAAAGGCGGCAGTATTTCTTTTGCTGGTTCTTTGTATCAGTGCGGTAATCCCTTCCTATTTCGTGTTTCATGAGTGTATGATAGAACAGAAATCTTATAAGGATGGAAGGGATAAAAGCCGGCAGCTGCTAAAGGGGCGTTATGCCCGGACTGTGGTTCGGGTGGTGTGTCCTCAGATTCTCCTAATTGGGGCAGCGGCGGCGTCCTATGTGCTTCTGGTGTTTGCCATGGCTGTGTTTGCCGTGCTCTTTGTCAGACGGGAGCTGGAATTTGCCTTTCTGATACGGGCGGCAGACTGGTGTGAGGGGATGGTCATGGCAGCGGCATCCATAATATCCAGCCTGCTGTATTTTGCGGATTTGTCCGTACAGTTTTACCGGTATGGGGACAATCAAATCGGAAGACAGCATTTTTTCCATACGGGAGGGGCTTTGTTGAGCCGAAAAAACGGGTTGGCAGTCCTGGGGGCCGCAGGTCTTATAGGAGGGCTTGGACTTCTTGACGGGGCTGTCAACGGCAGCTTTTTAGATAGCTCCGTGGTGGTTCAGACCGAGATCACGGCCCACAGGGGAAGTTCCCGGGCAGCCCCGGAGAATACCATGGCCGCTCTCTTTATGGCAGTGGAGGAGATGGCAGACTGGGCGGAGATCGATGTTCAGGAGACTTTGGATGGGGTGGTGGTAGTGTGTCACGACACAGACCTAAAGCGGGTGGCAGGGACTTACCGGCGGGTATCGGACTTGACATATGAGGAGTTGAAAGGCCTGGATGCGGGAGCCTGGTTTTCACCGGAGTATGAGGGGGAGAGAATCCCGGCTCTGGAGGAGGTCATGGAGTATGCCAAGGGAAGGATTAAGCTGAATATCGAATTAAAATATTCGGGGCCTGAGAGCAGCCTTCCCCATAAGGTATTGGAGCTGATAGAATCCCGGGAGATGGAGGAACAGTGTATCGTAACCTGCACCAATGCAGGGTATCTCCATAGAATCAAGGAGAGGAATCCCCAGGTAAAGACAGGGTATATTATTCCGGCTGCCTACGGGAATTATTATATGGATCCGTCTGCGGACGTGATCAGCATCCGCTCCGGTTTCGTGACGAAGCGTCTGGTCACCTGGGCCCACGAGGCGGGAAAAAGCGTTCATGCATGGACGGTAAACGACAAGAGAGAGCTGGAACGGATGAGGGTTCTGGGGGTGGACAATGTGATTACCGATGTACCTGTGCTGGCAAGAGAGATCTTGTATCGGGAGGAGGCTACGGAGAATCTGCTGGAGTATTTGAGGATGCTGATAAGGTAAGGGGAGGCGAAGGTCAAAATTGAAAGAATAACCTAAAAAAGAATGAATAAGTAATTGCGAAAGTTAAAGTTGAGAGAATATTCTGACAATATATTCCATACAAAGCCTTCGTACACCGGGCATTCCACTGAGCCCAGTAGGACAAAAAACACTCGGGCAGAGGG
>JAAWHU010000055.1 GCA_022796015.1 Hungatella sp.
GCAAAATATATTAGCTACAGGAAATATAGTAAAGCTTTTTCTTTCCCTTGCTGCTTTTCTTTTCTCCAGCCGCCTCCTGGCACATGCTGAGAAAAGCCTCATAGAGCTCTCTGTCGGAACATGCGGCAATCTCCTTGTTATACATCTTCTTCACATACTCTTTTACAGTTCCCATAATTACTCCTTTTTCCCAATTAACATTTCTTTCGATTCTGGCTGTCACTTCCTGGGGCTCTTGAAAACCTCTGCCGGATAAGAGACAGCATTCTTGTCTGCTGAGGGTAGCTTACCCGCCAGGACATGGCTTAATGCATTTGAATCCATATAACCATTATAATCATATCCCCTGTTTTTTTCTTGTCATATCATGGCAAAATATGGTACAATTCTATCAAATTAAAATCTTTAACAATAAAAATATACGGAAAAATGAGGTGTTTATGAATCATATTGAGTACAAAAACTATCAGGAAAAGAAAAACCATGGTTCTTTCTCCTTCCCCTACACCACCTACCCCTGCTCCATCCCTTTAGATTTTCCCAGAGTTCCCCTCCACTGGCATGATGAGATGGAGATTATCTATATCAAGAAGGGACAGGGTGTTGTCACTGTGGATTTTATTACCCTCCAGGCAGCAGCCGGAGATATTCTGATTATTATTCCCGGCCAGCTTCACTCCATCGACCAGGCCCCAGGACAGTCCATGGAATATGAAAATATTATTTTCCACACGGATATGTTATTCTTCCGCCAGGAAGACATATGTGCCGCCGACTGTTTTCTTCCTCTTCTTCGCAGGCAGCTTGAGATCCCCTCCTGCCTTTCAAGGGATTTGGAATTCTATAAAGAAGCGGCGGCCTGCCTGGACGAAGCTGACCGTCTGTGCCAGCATCGCCCTTTTGCATATCAGCTGTCTGTGAAAGCCCAGTTGTTCCAGTTCTTTTACATCCTGTTCTCCCACTCCGTCAAAGTCCCTTCAGGTGTTTCCAAGAACAGAGCTTTAGACAAAGCCAAGCTGATTCTCAAATACATTGAAAACCATTATACAGACAATCTGTCCATAAAAGAAATGGCCGAAGCCTGCGGCTTCAGCCAGTCTCATTTTATGAAATTTTTTAAGGCTTCCTTCGGCGCCTCCTTTGTCACCTATCTGAAGGAATACCGGCTCACCATGGCAGCCCGCCTTCTCCTCTCCTCTTCCGTTCCTGTTCTGGCTGTGGCCCAGGAAACGGGATTTGACAATCTGTCTTATTTTAACAGAAGCTTCAAAGCCATGTACGGAGTTACGCCGCGGCAGTTCAGGCAGGGGGGTTAAGAGCTATGCCCTTCTCCGGTCAGTCGTCTCTCAAATATCCTGACAGGGACCTAAACCCGCAGGTTCCCTCATAGTCCGTAATACACAGATAGTTTCCTCTCTCCACCACCAGATACTCCGGATAGGCCCACAGGATCTTCTCATTGGGGCTGGTCTCATAGAGAACCTTCCCTTGGCTGTCTACAATGATCTGTCTTTCCTGACCGCAGATAATAAAGAGATCCTCATGGTCATAATGGTAGCCATAGTCTTGCTCCATAAGAGGCTTCCCCTCCAGATAGATAGCCCGAAACTCCTGGTCTTCCTCCACTCCATAGAGATAAAGCAGCTGGTCGCTCACCATATATCCTCTTATATTTCCGGGACATGAAGCCTGAAACCGTTTTCCGGTGTCCGGGTTCTCCACTGTCAGGATCCCCTGCTCCCAGAAACCGCAGAAGCCTCTTCCAAAAATATCCTCAAAGCTATGGTGGTCTGCTGATACGGCCCTCTCTCCGTGTTCGTCCAAAACCATGGTCTCCCCATCTCTCACCACCGTAAAGAACCGGCTTCCTTCTTCTACCCTGCTTATGTCATCCCCCGGCCTGGTGACCACCTGCCCGGTCTTAAAATTATAGACATAGGAGTTCTTCAAAGGGCCGGCATCCATATCGGAGGCCCACACCCACCAGGGTGACGCCACCCGTATCCTGGCTTTTCCTCCTGTGAGTTCCTCCCCAAAGAGCAGTTCTCCCCGGCAGCTGTAGAGCTCCTGGGAATTGTCCGGGAAACATGCTATATAAAGCTCTGCCTGGGGATACCCATAATATCCGCCTCTGCCTAAAAAGTCCAGGGTATTTACAGGAATAGATTCCTGTCCGGGAATTTCTTCTCCTTCAAAGATCTCATACCCTTCTCCCTTCTGCCTCCACCAATAATCTCCCAGCCGCTCAAAGCTCCCAGCCAGTTCCTCATACTGCTGCTTTTCCTCATTCCAGCAGACTCTCCCCTGCTCCTCTCCCCTCCAGACACTGTAGGTTCCATCCTTCTGAAAGCCCATATACTCATAGACAGGCTCCACGATCCATCTTCCGTCCTCCACGCTGTAGAGTCCCTGCTTTTCCGTGGCTGTATCTGTCATGACTACGGGCTCCCTTCCCCTGACATTGCAGATTCCTCCGGAGATCCGTTTGCCTGAAAGGGTCTGCTCCACTGCCAGGCTTCTGTCCAGCACCACCACACCGGAGCTGCCCTCCAGATAGGTTCCATCCAGAAGGATCCTGAACCCCTTCTCCAGAGTCACCGTGCCGGGCTCAGGGGCTTCTGCAGGTTCCATATCCACCCGGATCTCCCTTGTCTCCCCCATCCCCACATATCCCAGAGATTCTACAAGGGCCTGGCCGTCCTCAGTGGTCAGCCAGGAAAACAGCTTATAGGCAGGGGAATCATGGGGTTCCCCGGAGCGCACGGCAGCATAAAATTCATTGACATAAGGGTATTTTCCCTTTTTAATGGTCTCATTGTCCGGCATCACCCCATCCACGGCCATAAACCGCAGTCCCGGCTTTTGGTACATGTTCCTGGCATAAAAATATACGGAATAGCCAAGGGCATTTTTCTCGTTGTTGTAGGAGGCCACCTCCTCAATAAGCTCTCCCATCTCCCCTATGATCCGGTCCTTGGGAGCTTCCCCCATGGGAATGCCTTTCATCACCAGCTTTTCCATGAGAGTCTGGCTTCCTGAGTTTTCAGGCCTCTGAAAGGCAATGATTTCACTCTGCTCCCCGCCTACCTGGGACCAATTCTTGTATCTGCCTGTATAAATGCCCACCAGTTCTCTGCTGCTGAGAGAAGTTACGGGGTTGCCCTCATTGGCCATAAATACCAGGGCATCCTTACCTATTGGTTTTATAATCAAATCCTGGCCTGTATCTGCCATATCGTCATAAACTGTCTGAGAGGGCTCATAGGCAATGACCAGCTCCACATCCCCGTGAATCAGCCTTCTGTAGGCGCTGGTGGTCTTAGTGTGGCTCACGTTCTTTAAGGCCTCCTCCTGGGACGAGTCCGTTACCAGCTGGTATAGAGCGGTTGACAGAGGGATGGTGGCCGTGGAACCATCTATCCTGGGATACTGGTTTACCGACATCCGAGGCGCCTGTATTTCTCGTGAAGCTTCTCCCCTTTCCCTGCTCTCCTCCTGGTGAGAAGCTCCTCTGCTTTCCACATCTTTCCCATAATCTTCCTGCCGGGTCTCTCCCGAGGACTCCGCAATCCTGTCCACACCGATCTGCCTCTGCCCGCTGCAGCCTGCAAGAAAAACCCACTGTGCCAAAAATAGGGATACTGCCATGGCTGCCGTCCTATGCTTCATGTTCATTGTCATCCTCCCATCCTCCAATATTTTCTTGATTTCTTTCCTATGGCCATGCTACAATAAGCGTAAATCCAACTACAGAAAGAAGGAATTATCATGACTACAGTTACTTTAGGCTCCACCAACATCACGGTCAACAAAAACGGCTTCGGCGCTCTGCCTGTTCAGAGAGTCTCAAAGGAAGACGGAGCCGCCCTTCTTAAGAAAGCCTATGAAGGCGGAATCACCTTTTTCGACACTGCCAGGGCTTACTCGGACAGTGAAGAAAAGATCGGCATGGGACTGAGTGATGTCCGAAACCATATTTACATAGCTACCAAAACCATGTCCACCACAGTGGAAGGATTCTGGAAGGATCTTGAGACCAGCCTTTCCCTGTTAAAAACAGACTATGTGGATATCTACCAGTTCCATAACCCCTCCTTCTGTCCCAAGCCGGGAGATGGCACCGGCCTCTATGAAGCTATGCTGGAGGCCAAAAACCAGGGCAAGCTCCGCCACATCGGCATCACCAATCACCGCCTTTCGGTGGCCAATGAAGCGGTGGAAAGCGGGCTCTATGAGACCCTCCAATTTCCCTTCTGCTATCTGTGCAGCGAGAAGGACATCCAGCTGGTACAGTCCTGCAAGGAACACAATATGGGATTCATCGCTATGAAATCCCTGTCCGGAGGCCTGATCACCAACTCTGCCGCCGCCTATGCATTTGCAGACCAGTTCGACAACGTCCTTCCTATCTGGGGTATCCAGAAGGAGTCGGAGCTTCAGGAGTTCCTAAGCTATATTGACTGTGCCCCGGGCATGACGCCTGAGATTAAGGAGCTTATTGAGAAAGACCGGTCACAGCTGTCCGGCAGCTTCTGCCGTGGCTGCGGCTACTGTATGCCCTGCCCTGTCGGGATCGAGATTAACACCTGCGCCCGTATGTCCCTTTTGCTGCGCCGCTCCCCATCCTCCAATCATCTGTCACAAAAAGGTCAGGAGAAGATGATGAAAATTAAGGACTGCCTTCACTGCAACAAATGTATGAGTCATTGTCCTTACGGCCTCAACACCCCGGAGCTTTTGGCCCGCAACTTAAAGGATTATGAGGAGATTCTGGCCGGAAAGGTTATGACGGGGGATAATTTCTAAAGGGTGGCTCACTGCAGCGGCACTCTGGCGCAGCTGCCATCCAAAGGTATTCCAAAAAGCCCAGGCAGTGCCTCTGCCCGGGCTTTTATGGTCTCGTCTTATGAATTTACTCCGTACACCTGAATCTGGGTCAGAGCCGGGAATGGGGATGGGTCGTCTGCCTTTATGAGATTGCTCAGGCGAATCCAGGTAATCTGCTTTTTTTCCACAGAAAATACATGGGGCTTTACGCTTTTTTCCATGTGAACCACCTGCTGTGAACCATCGGAAAACGTGAGGGTAGCCTGTACCCACCAGTTATCATGGGGAAAATCTGCTCTGGTGCAGAGAACCACCTTGTCAAGATCCACAGGCCTTCCAAATTCCAGGGTGATCTGTGCATCGTCCTGTCTGTTGATTCCCCAGGACTCATAGGGCCACGCCCCGTGGGACTCATTGGCAACCACGCCATCGATGGCATTGCGGGCGGCAAATACCGCTTCCCCTCTTGTCTCCACATTGGCCCAGGCATGGGGGAAGCATCCCGTATCTCCGTGCTGGTCCATAACATTCTTGGCCAGGTTGCGGTAACAACCGTTCTCATGCGCTTCGGCTTTCCTCATGGTAATATAATGGCGGTCTCCTGTAAAGCTTGCAGGATTATAGGAAATCTTTTTTTCGCCAAAGGGAATTACATACTCCACAGTCTCTTTGGTCAGATATACATAGGCCTCGTCCATGGCTCCATCCACCCGGATCACATAGTAGTCCTCTGTCTCATCCGTCTTAAACAAAATCCTGTCTCCCGGCTGGTATTCTCCCTCATAGACCATAAGGATCTGATCCTCCCCCCGGACCTTACACTTCACTGCACCCTGCTCTCCTGATATGGTAATTCCCAGCTTTGCCATAATCCCATCTCCTTTGCAAATATATTGAACCAGGGGTTTCCCCTAAGCCCTGTAAAACAATAAAAATCCCTTAAAAATCCCGGTATCTGCTGACAAGTCCGGTATCTTTCAAGGGATTCTTTATCGTGGAGCATATGGGATTCGAACCCACGGCCTTTTGAATGCCATTCAAACGCGCTCCCAGCTGCGCCAATGCCCCATTTTGGTTGAGCAGATGATCTATCGCTCAGTTACTTTGGTATTTTACCACATAAAATGGATTTTGTACAGTGAAATTTCAAAAATATTTTTCACTTTCTATCATATTTTTCCTATACCTGATTATACTAAGGGCGGGACAGTCCGTGTATGATAAGAAACAGTTCCGAAAAGGAGGTAACACCATATGGACCGATATTTATGTGAACCCTGCGGCTACATCTATGATCCCGAAGACGGCGATCCCGACAACGGCATCGCGCCGGGTACTGCCTTTCAGGATATTCCCGACGACTGGGTGTGCCCGGTCTGCGGCCTTGGAAAGGATGTATTTGTAAAATTGTAGAATTACCGTTCCGGCAGAGCCTATAGACCCTGAAAATGGAGAAATCTCCCCTGGTCCACGCTCTGCCGAAACGGCCCTTCCTATTCTTTTACCCGGGCTTTACTGTCCCGTCATCATCATCATAATCTCATTGCTCCGGCTGACAAACTTGGTCATACGCTCCGGAGACAGGCTGCCGTGAGTCAGGGACGCCATGTCGTAAAGCTGTTCACAGATCTTCCCTGTGAGATCACCTTCCGGATGCTTCAGCACGTACTGAACCAGCTTATGGTTAGCGTTGAGCACCAAGGTTCCGCTGTCGCCGCCGAACATGGAGGGATCCATACCGTACATATTGTACATCTTCATCATGTCCTGCATTCTTCTGCTTTCCTCAGACACAATCATCATGGAAGCCACCTGCTCATTCTTCAGCTTCTCAACCCTGATCTCCAGCTTGTCATTGTTTAACACCTTCTTAAAGATCTCGGTCAATTTCTCTGTGTCTGCCTTAAAGCCCTCTTCATCTTCCTCCTTCACTGCTTCCTTGAAGGTATCTGTCACATCGGCATCAATGCGCAGGAACTTTAAGCCTTCCTTCTTCTGCTCCAGCTGATTAATGAAGGGGCTGTCAATGTTATGTCCCATAAGAACCGCATTAAGGCCTTCCTCCCGGAACATATTGATGTACTGGCTCTGTTCCTTCTCGTCCGTCACATAGTAGATCACATTCTCGTGTTTTTCCTTGGCATCATCTAAGCAGTCCTGAAGAGTTAAGTATTTCTTGTTCAGATCCTTGAACAGAATATACTCCTTCATCTTCTCCTCGAATTTATCATCTTTTAAACATCCAAATTTGATAAAGGGGCTGATGTCATCCCAGTATTTCTCATAGGACTCTCTGTCAGTCTTGCACATGCCGCTTAACTTGTCCGCCACCTTTTTGGTGATGTAATCAGAAATCTTCTTTACAAATCCGTCATTCTGCAGAGCGCTTCTGGACACATTCAGCGGAAGATCCGGACAGTCGATGGCGCCTTTTAACAGCATAAGGAATTCAGGAATCACCTCTTTAATGTTATCCGCAATAAATACCTGGTTGTTGTACAGCTTGATGGTTCCCTCCAGGCTGTCATACTCAGTGTTGATCTTGGGGAAGTAGAGGATGCCCTTTAAGTTAAATGGATAATCCATATTTAAGTGAATCCAAAACAAAGGCTCCTTGTAATCCATAAACACTTTTCTGTAAAATGCCTTGTACTCCTCCTCGGTGCACTCGTTGGGATGCTTGTTCCACAGAGGACTGATATCATTGACTGCCACAGGCCGTCTTAAAATCTTATATTTTTCCTTGGCAGGAGAGATCTCTACGACCTCTTTCTCCCCGTTTTCGTTCTCCTTCTCCTCGGTCTTTGCTTCCTCCAGAATTGTCTCAACAACAGTGTCTTTCTCGGTAAGCTCGTCCTTCTCAACGGTCTCATACTGAGGCTCTGCCGCGGCATTGTCCAGGTAAATAGGTACCGGCATAAAGCCGCAGTACTTCTCCAGTACTTCTCTGGCACGGTATTCATTGGAAAATTCCACGCTGTCCTCATTCAGATACAGGGTAATCGTGGTTCCGAAGGCCTCGCGGTCTCCGTCTCCCATCTCAAATTCGGTTCCGCCCTCAGACTCCCAGTGTACCGGCTTTGCATCCTTCTTATAAGATAAGGTATCGATGGTCACCTTGTCCGCCACCATAAAAGCAGAGTAGAATCCCAGGCCAAAATGTCCGATAATCTGATCCTCGTTAGCCTTATCTTTATATTTATTCAAGAAATCCTGTGCTCCGGAAAATGCGATCTGATTAATGTACTCCTCAACCTCTTCCTCCGTCATACCGATTCCGTTGTCAATAACGGTGATAGTCTTGTCCTCCGGGTTCACCGTCACATGGATCTGATACTCTAAGTCCTCCGGCTTCTCGAATTCTCCCATGAGTTCCAGTTTCTTTAACTTGGTGATGGCATCACAGCCGTTGGAAACCAGCTCACGGTAGAAAATGTCGTGGTCGGAATAAAGCCATTTCTTAATTACCGGGAATATATTCTCGCTGCTTATGGATAAACTTCCTGTCTTGGTTGCCATACAAAACACTCCTTTTTTATTGAACTTAATGTTGTCCCTGCCGTCCAACGCTTTCATAGTACATTTTAGTACGAACCTCTCCAAATGTCAACAAAAATTTAGCACTCATTTTAAATGAGTGCTAACAATTCATATACTCTTAGGGCCTAAGCTGCCCATGCGGTGATGTTTGCGGCAGAGGGCCGTGTATTTGTCGTTGCCGCCCATGACGATCTGCTGGCCGGACTGGATCATGCGGCCGTCTTCGCCGATTCGGGCGTTGCAGGTGGCGGCACGGCCGCACCAGCAGACGGTCTTGATTTCCTCGATCTTGTCGGCCCAGGCCATGAGCCACAGGCTGCCTTCAAAGAATTCCCTCCGAAAATCTGTTCTCAGGCCGTAACAGATAACCGGCACCTCAAGATCATCCACAATATGCACCAAAAATTCCACCTGGCCTTTGGAGGCAAACTGGGCTTCGTCTACGATAATGCAGTCATAACCCTTGATCTCCTCATCGGTCAGCTCCACCAACTCCTCCAGAAGAATCCCTTCCTTCTCCAGTCCCATCCTGGACCGAATCATGTAATCCCCGTCCCTGGAATCCAGGCGGGGCTTCACAAGGAGAGCTTTTTTGCCCCGCTCCATATAGTTATATTCCACCATAAGGGCATTTGCCGTCTTGGAACTGCCCATGGCTCCATATCTGAAATATAATTTTGCCATGATATTTTCCGCCTTTTCTCTTTCTAATCTTCCACATATGGAATCTTGTGCCCCTTCAGGAAAAGCCTTACCGCCTCATCCCACTCTGTCTCCAGGGACTTGTCCAGAGTAAAAAAATTAACTGATGTTCCGGTGACGCAGAATAGCTCTCCCTCCTCATACCGGACATTGAGATACAAGCCGCTTATCTGCTCCGCCCGGATGGGAAGCTGCCTCTTCTTTAGGAACGCCTCTGTCTGCTCCGGTCCCAGCTGAAGCACAATCTGAAAACTCCCCGGCAGTTTCTTTCCCTTGATCAGGCCGTAACATACCGGCTTTATGGCTTCCCACGCCGACAGCTCCCCAATATGCCCCTCCTGTATCTCCTGATCCGTATAATATTCCTTTCTGATATGCCCATCAATCTGAAATGTGTTAAAGGTCACAATCTGTGCCTCCCTCATGAGAAACCGGTCAAACACATTGCCAATAAACAAGCTGGATGTAAACTGCCGGATATCCTCCACTTTAAGTGCCGTCATCTTAATCTCCCTAATTTCCGAATTCCTTCTGATACAACAGGAAAAAATCGGAAGTCTCCACATTCTCCCCGCTTTCAAAGGTAACCTCTGCCCACACTTCATCTGGTATGGTTACTTTATGCTCTGCCTGAAACTGGCCGTAAATCTGCTGAAACGCCCAGTTTTTGCGTTCCTTATAGATCTGGGCCTTTCTCTCTCTGGTGGCATCCATGTCATAGTCGCTGACACATTGGATCAGATAGAATCCATCATCCTGCTCCACCACCGAACTGATCTGCCCGGCAGCCAAAGAAAAGGCGGCTTCCTCCAATGCAGGCCCCTCCTCTCCCCGCCCAATGCTGCGCTCCTCAGGGCTTTCCCCTGTCAATTCCCTGATAACAGCGGAAAAATCGCTGCCCTCCTCCAGAAGACGGCCATAGGCTGTATCCGCCGTGCCTCGATCTTGAAACTTGGCAGTACGGATGGTGATTACCTTTGCCTCGCTGTCGCTGACCTCCAGATCCAGTCCTTCCGTCAGCTTCTCCACCACTTTATTGGCAATATGATAATCCTCATAGAGCACTACCACATCCTCCTCGGAAATCCCCATATATTCAATCTCTTCTCTGGAAAGTTCGGAATAATAATTTCTGGCAAGCCTTCTGACCCGATCCTGTTCCCCGGTACTCAAGGTAATCTCTCTCTCCCCGGCAAGAAGCGTCATGGTCTTCATATTTTCCAGAAAGATGCGGACCTCACTGAGAAGATACTCCTCAAAGGTCCTTCCATCCTCCACAGTCGCATTCCATATCTCATCTGTATAGATCTGCTCATACCGGTTCCTTTCCGTAACGGCAATGACCATCATCTGAGGCCTTGTATAGATCACCGGTTCCTGAGTCTCCGATACGCTGGGAACCCCCTTTTGACAGCCGCCGGCCATCAAGGCCACTGCTGCCGCTGCCAGCAAAGCCTTCCATCTGCCTTTCCTTTTCATCCAAAAGGTTCCTTTCCTACAAAAGCTGTTTTAGTACCTTCAGCACGCCATGATTCTTATTGGTATCCGCCAGGAAACGGGCCGTCTTCTTTACTTCCTCCCTTGCATTGGCTACGGCAAAGCTGTAGTAAGCCCGTTCCAGCATCTCCAGGTCATTCATCTGATCTCCAAAGGTCATGGTTTCCTCCGGCGCTATATTCAGATTCTCCTGAAGTGTCCTGATGGCCTGCCCCTTGCTGACCCCTATGGCCATGGAATCTACCCACATATCCCCGGCCACTGCGATCTTAAGACGGTCCTGAAACTCGGTCACCAGGCCTGCTGCGGCTTCCTGGATCCCAAAAGGCTTATAAGCAGAAACCTTAATAATATGGTCTGTAACCTGAGTCACATCTTCAACCTGTTTTACTTTAAATTGGTATCCGTTCACCAGGAGATCCAGAAGCTTTGGATCCTTTGTCTCCACATAGTCCACATCAGGTCCGCCCACTACCACTTCCAGCTCCGGTGTACGGCGGACAGCTTGGATAAACTCCAAGGCAAGTTCCCGGTCCATGGGATTTAAAAAGAGATTTCTTCCGCAACACCCTACATAGGCTCCATTATCAGACAGATAAAAGATCTTCTCTTTCACAGGCTCAAATATAGCCTCTATACTGGCCCACTGTCGTCCGCTGGCGGCAGCAAACTGAATCCCCTTTTGACGAAGCTTTAGGATCACATCAAAATACTCGGGATTCAGCCCATGCTCCCCATCGGGCACAAGAGTTCCGTCAATGTCGCTTGCAATCAATTTAATCACTGTCCTGGTCCTCCATTTCTTCCTTTAGCTGCTTCCATTCCTGACAGACTCTCCCCACAGGAAGTCCCACCACATTGGTGTAATCACCATGGATTCCTTCAATATAAGCGGCAAATGCCCCCTGTATCCCATAGGCCCCGGCCTTATCCATAGGTTCTGCGCTGTCGGCATAACGTTTCATCTCTTCCTCTGTCATAGGATATACGAAAACCTCTGTCTTCTCTGCAAAGGTAATGCCTCTGCTTTTTCCCTGCTTCTTATAAATCAAGGTAACCCCTGTATATACCTGATGGCTTCTCCCCTGAATCCTCCTCACCATATCCATGGCATCCTCATGGCTTTTTGGCTTTCCCAGAATGTCCCCATCAACGGCTACCACTGTATCGGCTCCCAGAACCAGGGCATCCCCTGTAATCTCTGCCGCCACATCTTCCGCTTTCTGGCAGGACAGCTCCATGACCACCTCCTCGGGAAGCCGGGAAACCGCCTGCTCTTCTATCCTGCTGGGCCTGATCTCCGGCCTGACTCCGATCTGCTCAAGGAGCTGCTTTCTTCTGGGAGACCCTGAAGCCAGAATTACCCTTATATCTTTCATGTCCGGTTCCTCTCTTTATAAAAAAATGAGATAAAAAACGTCCGTTCAAAGCTCTCACTTATGAACGAACGCTTAATCTTCCTATCATCGGTTCCTGCTCCTCGCCCCGGTTCCGTATCTGTATGCGGAGACAATAGAGGAAATCTGCCACATAGAATAATACCAGCGTTACTGCCATCCGTTTCTCAAACCGCTGAGGCACATAACCCGCCAGATGAAGCAGAAAACCATTCAGGAACCGGAAATAGAGGATTCCCAAAAGTCCCCACCCAAGGCTGCTCTCCAGACAGATAATCCCTTTGTAGTTAAATTTCTTCTTGCTGTAGTCCCACCAAAAACTGCCAAAAAGCCGAATCATGGCTCTTGCCGTAACAAGTTCCATAAATGTGGCCATAATCATAGCTGCAAAATATAACTTTACTGCATGATCCGACAGAGGGCTCAAGAGAAGATTGGCGCCCACAGCTCCAAAGCCATAGATAATACAGAAGGGTCCATGGCCGAATCCCCTGTTGAGAACCGGCGTCCGATTTTCACAAGTCAAAACCACGCATTCCAAAATATAGCCTAACAGGCTGCACAAAAAAAACCAGTTGATCATATAATAAATATTCATTGCTTCCTCCAGTAACGACACCCCAGGCCTGCTGCCTGCATTCATAGATTCCCTCTTATTGGGTCTTTTTTAAGTATACCCTCTCCCTTGAGAGAAAGCAAGTATAAAAAATTAACGTTTTTTTTACGAAATTTTAATTCTAATACGCCAAATTAACCAACAAGGCAATGGCAATTCCCAGGATTGCGCCTGCGAAAACCTGGAGAGGAGTATGGCCCACAAATTCCTTTAATTTTTTCTGGAATTCCTGATTATTCAGCTTAAAAAAATCCTGTTCCAGAATCATATTCAAAAGCTTTGCCTGCTTACCCGTCTCCTGACGCACGCCGATGGCATCATACATAACCACTGCCGCCAGCACAAAGCTCACGGCAAACTCTGAGGAGGATACCCCGCAGCAGATCCCGCTGGAGACTACCAGGGCGCATACGGTAGAAGAATGGGAACTGGGCATACCGCCTGACCCCACAAGCCGTTCCGGCGAAAAGCCGTGGTTTAAACTGCAGTCAATAATTGTCTTCAACAACTGCGCCACCACCCAACCGGTCACTGAACTGACCAATATCTGATTACTTAGCATCTCCTGCCATATATCCATGGTATTCTCCACTAACTCCTTATGCTGATCGTCACGTTATCCTATCTGTTTCGGCCAGACAGCCATCAAAACCAAATCCTTTACATGTCCGCAGAACTCTGCCAGCCCACATAGCTTATCGGCATACAGGATGGTATATCCTTCCTTATATTTGGGGGGTATGGGGGTAAGGGGCCACATGTGCCTGAGTATCATGTTCTGTTCCTTCTCCGACACCTGAAAATACCGGACCGCATTTTCCATAGCCACCTTGGGGTGGGTAAACCCGTGAAAATACTCTCCCGTCTCCTTCGCATGAGTATGCCAGTCATACAGAAATAAATCATGGAGCAAGCCGGCCCGCGCCGCGGACCGGCTGTCCCACCCTCTGCTCTGGCATATCTGGAAGGCAATATAGGAAACCTGAATACAATGCGCTTTACAGGTTGTGTGCCCATGCTGGATAAACTGATCCATGGACTGGAAGATCTTGTTGTCTAAGATATCCCGAACACAGTTAAGATATTCCTGGTCCAAAGTCCAGAGGGCACTTTTTCGTATCAACTCTTCTTTTTCTTCTTTCCCTACCTTCATCTCTCTGACCTTCCCTTTCACAGGCCCTTTAGTAGCCGATAAGCCAGTCATAAAGTTCCTGATATTTGAGAGCGGAGGCATTCCAGGAATAATCCTTTGCCATAGCCCGGTCTATCATCTTATTCCACTCGCGCTTCTTATCATAGTAGATCCTCTCCGCATATCTTATGGAACTTAGCATCTCGTGGGCATTATAGTTGGAGAAGGAGAACCCAGTTCCTGTTCCTTCAAATTCATTATAGGGCTCTACGGTATCCTTTAATCCTCCGGTTTCCCGTACAATGGGAAGGGTGCCGTAACGGAGGGCCATAAGCTGGCTTAATCCGCAGGGCTCAAAGAGGGATGGCATCAAAAATGCATCTGCAGCCGCATAGATCTTGTGAGACATAGGCTCGGAATAATAGATCTGAGCCGAAACCTTGCTGTGATATTTCCAATCGTAGTGACGGAACATATTCTCATAGCGCTCTTCTCCGGTTCCCAAAATCACCAGCTGGACATCATCATTGCACAGCTCTTCCATCACATATTGAATCAGATCGAACCCCTTCTGGTCGGTAAGCCTGGATACAACGCCGATCATCATTTTCCGATCGTCCTCCTCCAGACCCAGTTCTCTCTGAAGGGCTCTCTTATTCTTAATCTTCTCTTTGCGGAAATTCTTGGCATCATAGGGCTGCTCAATCATGGTATCGGTAGCCGGGTTAAAATCATCATAGTCGATTCCGTTGACAATTCCTCGAAGACTTCCCGCCCTGGCCCGCATAAGTCCGTCCAGGCCTTCTCCATAGAAGGGCATCTTGATCTCCTCCGCATAGGTGTTGCTCACTGTAGTAATAGCGTCTGCGTAAACTACGCCGCCCTTAAGCAGATTGCCATCCTTGTATGCCTCCAGCTTATCCGGCGCAAAATAATAATCGGAAAGTCCGGAAAATCTCTGAATAGTCTTTACATCCCACACACCCTGGAACTTTAAGTTGTGGATGGTAAATACGGACTTCATGTTGCGGAAAAATTCCCCATCATGGAAGCGGTCTTTTAAGTATACCGGAATCAAGCCGGTCTGCCAGTCATGGCAGTGGACTACATCCGGCTGGAAGCCGATAACCGGAAGAGCAGAAAGGGCTGCGTTGCAGAAAAACGAAAATTTCTCCAGATCATACAGCCAGTCCCCATAGGGCTTTGGTCCGCTGAAGTATCCCTCATTGTCAATAAAATAGAACTGGATTCCTTCGTATTCGTACTGCAGGATTCCCACATACCGGCTCTGGCCCATATAATCCATGTAGAAATGGTCCACATAATTCATCTTGTCACGCCATTCCTGCTTGATACACAAGTACTTGGGAAGCATTACCCTGACATCAAAATATTCTTTATCAAAACACTTGGGCAGAGAACCCACTACGTCTGCAAGCCCCCCTGTCTTAATAAACGGTACTGCTTCTGAAGCAACAAACAATATCTTTTTCATCTGAAAAACCTCCTCATATAGAGTAACACTTGCAACCCCTAATAGAATCAGTATACAACATTTTTCAGATTTTAGGAAGTACATTTCAGCATTCAGAGTCTAAAATTTTACAGTCTTTTGTAATCCAAGCGAATTTTATCGGATAAAAGGGCAATAAATTCGGAGTTTGTTGGCTTGCCCTTTCCGTTGCTGACCGTATATCCGAAAATCTCGTTGATGGTCTCCATCTTCCCCCTGTTCCAGGCCACCTCTATGGCATGACGGATAGCCCGTTCCACGCGGCTGGGCGTAGTCTGATGTTTTTTCGCAATATTGGGGTAGAGCACCTTGGTAACGGAAGTGAGCATGTCCTGATCCATAACCGAGTCAGCGATGGCATCTCTCAGATACTGATATCCCTTTATATGGGCAGGTACTCCGATCTCATGAAGAATCTGAGTTACATCATTTTCCAGGTTCTGCTCCATGTACTCCAGCTGTCCCTCATAGGGCTTAATCTTTCTCACTCCGCCCAGATTCAGGCCGCCTATCTTGGCTCCATAGCTTCCTACTCTGCGTATCTTATCCAGAACCATCTCCTTCTTAAAAGGCTTCATAATAAAATAATTGACGCCCATTTTAAATGCATCGACAGTCACATCCTCGCTGCCGGCCGCCGATACCATAATAAATCCCGGATTTCTCTCAAGTTTCCCTTCCGCTTTTACTTTCTCCATAACTTCAACGCCGTCCATTCCCGGCATAACTACATCCAAAAGCACTACATCAGGCTTAGAACTGACAATCATTTTGTAAGCATCATCCCCTGTTCCCGCTTTTCCTACTACCTGAATTCCTTCCGCATTTTCCAACATATCATTCAATAATTCCATTGTTTTCGGGTTATCTTCTGCAATTGCAACACTTAATGCTGTCATATTATGTCCTCCTTTACCTTGGTAACATAGATTATAGTATTTCATTTTCAATGGTTGCAATGGAATTCTATCGCAAGTTTCGACACCTGTGATACATGATCAGGAGAGGATGTTAGGGCATATTGCAAGTTTCATGGGTAGTCGTCTGGTACTGTAAAAAAAGAGAGTACCCGCCATAGTCTGCAGGTACCCCTTAAAGAATCCGGTAAATAACCAGTGCAAGCACTACGCCGATAATACTGGCCATTGTAATCCGGATGGTAAGTCCAAATGTAACAACAATCACACCTAGATTGACAATCAGCGGTGAATCAAGTCCGAAGGATTGTCCGAAACTAAGCCATGACAATCCCGGAATCGTCTGCGCCATATCTCCGATAAAACTGCCCAGCACAATTCCTGATAATAACAGTAATAACAAAATCCAAAAATTCTTATGCCCCATTCTTCATACTCCTCTTTTCCCTTATTAGTTTAACATAATAAGAAATTTGTGACAACTAAAAAATTACAGATTGGTTTTCTTTTCTTGAGACATACTAGAAAAGAGGATTTATGAACTTTATTTCAGGAGGTGTGTCACATTGAGAAAAGGCAGATTTTTGCTGTGGACATTCTGGATCAGCCTGCTGTCCCTTACAGGTTTTACTTACTACTACATGGAACACGTGATTCCGGATCGGATCAACATTATACGGGACCAGGAAGAAATCATACAGTTTCCTCTTCCCTTAAGCGCCACACTTCAAAGTGAAAGCGAAGAGGTGGTCCTTGGCAGTATTTCCAACATCCCTCAGGATCAGATCAATATTATACGAAATCAGCAGTTCAGCCTCTATGGAAAATCTGAGGGAAGCTATCGGTTAACTTTGGATTTATTTGGGCTGATCCATTTTAAAGAGATTCAGGTGGAAGTAGTCAACACCCAGTATGCCATTCCCTGCGGTGCTCCTGTAGGCATCTATCTGAAATCCAATGGAATCATGGTAATCGGAACAGGAGAAATCACAGGCCCCGATGGTGTTCCTGCTGAACCGGCGGCCGGCATACTGAAATCCGGCGATTACATTGAGTCCATTAACGGAAAAACTTTGGAGACCAAAGAAGAGCTTGCCGAAGCAGTCAGCAAGCTGAATGGCCAGGACGCTACCCTGTCTATCCGCAGGGACGAAGAGATTATGAGTGTAACCTTGCAACCTGTAATCGATCAGGATGGCAGTCAGAAATTAGGAGTCTGGGTCCGCAGCGACACACAAGGCATCGGAACCATGACGTACCTTGATCTCAACGGTAATTTCGGCGCCCTAGGACACGGTATCAGCGACAGCGACACCGGAGAAGTAGTTCAGATCTCCCAGGGAACCCTGTATGATACGGAAATCGTCGGTATCGAAAAAGGTTCTATCGGTAATCCCGGCGTCATGTCCGGCGTCATATACTATGGCCCCGGCTCTCTTTTAGGAGACATTGACACCAATTCCGAAGTTGGGATCTTCGGCACAGCTAACGAAAAATTCCGCCAAGCCATGAACATGCAACCTATGCAAATAGGTTACCGCCAGGACGTAAAAAAAGGCCCCGCTGTCATCAGAAGCGGGATTTCCGGTGAAATAAAAGACTATCGGATCGAGATTCTAAAGGTAGACTATTCCACCTCCCACAAAAACAAAAGCCTGGTAATCCAGGTTACAGACCCCGAGCTTTTGACTCTCACCGGCGGAATCGTCCAAGGCATGAGCGGCAGCCCCATTATCCAAGACAACAAACTCATCGGCGCCGTAACCCACGTCTTCATCCAAGACAGCACCAAAGGCTACGGGATATTTATTGAAAACATGCTAACGCATTGAGCCGCGCATCAGATGGAAGAAAGGGGTTCAGGGAAAAGCTCACTTTCCCCTGAACCCCTTCCTTACAGATGATATGGGGCGACAGCCCTCAACCGCTGGTCCCGCAGGGACCAGCGGTTGCACGGGGCGGGCCAGCCGTTCCGCAATCACCTCCCCGTTCCACGCAGCGAACCACCCATTCCACACGGTGCCCCCCTCGTTCCACTCCGGGGGCCGCCGCAGGCCGCCATCATCACTCCTCCCCGCTGCTTTCCACTCCAGGCCCTACCTCCACTCTCGTCCAATTCCCGACGCCAGGCCCAATCTCCGGTTCTTCTTCCGTCCCCCCTTCACTCTCGGCCGGCGGATTCCCGCCGCCTTCCGCCGCGCCCGACCCCTGTACGGTGCCGGTCTCCGCAGGCAGGGTCTCCGGCGCCACGGTCTCTATGGGAGCTACCTGTCCCGGCGCCGCAGCGCTCTCTGTCTCGGGAACACTCTCTTCCTGTCCTCCCCCGTTCCCTGCATTTCCTTCCCCTGCCCCGGCAGTCTCAACCGGTACAGCCGGACTCTCTGCAGGAACCGCCGGCTTAACCGGCGTCTCTCCCCCGGTTTTCCCGCCGCCCTCTGTTCCCGGCAGGTGATAACACAGCACCGGCATTCCGGCCTCAATATTTTCAAAAATCACCTTTGCTACTGATGGAGGCAGATTGATACATCCATGGGACCCATTAGTTTTGTAGATAGTTCCCCCAAATGACCCTCTCCACCCGGCATCGTGCATGCCGATATTCCCGTTAAAAGGCATCCAGTAGGAAACCGGCGTTCTGTAGGTGGCTCCTTTTAACACTGCATTCCTCTGTTTATAAGTCAAAGGATAAGCCCCTGCCGGCGTATCGTCTCCTCTGGCGGAACTTCCCGACACGAAATCCGACTCAATCACCAATTTTCCGTTTTTATAAAAGAACAGATGCTGAGCTGTCAGGTTAATCTCCACATAGGTATTTCCGTAGTCATGATCCCCATGGCTGGCCGCCTTCTGCACATACACCGGTTCTCTCTCCTGGCTCTCCCCTGAGAGCAGAATCTCGTAAAGCTGCTCCGCCTCTTTACTCTGGTCAATCCTCCATCCATAAAACCCTCTGCCAATCTCCACCTTTTGTCCGTAGGAGGTATTCAGGGTCTTTGCTTTATAAGCCGTATCATGGGAGACAGCAAGCCCCTTTACAAAAGCCGCCACTTCCTCCTGATTCACAACAACTTCCCCATCCTCCCCTGTACTGATCCATCCTACGATGGTATCCCCGTCAAGAATCTCCCTTTGGTCTCCAAACACATAGGTAATCTTTAACTGGACATACCGGTTCAGACGGTCTGCCATCTCGTTGAGCTCCTTATCCTCCCGGGTAATTTCTGCCTTCTTATAAGCATCCAAATCCTCCAGCACCACTTCCGGCTTAAGGGTTCCTAGGGCCTCCCTGACAGCTGCTTCCACCTTCTCCTTGTCCAGCAGGGTTCCCGGCTTTTCCTCCATTACCTGAAAACCTTCCCCCGGTATGTACTCGGAAAGATATGCATTCTCAGGCTCCTGAACCAGATTCTCGTCAAACATATCTAAAGCATCTATGGTTTCTGCCAGCTTCTCTTCATCCCAGGCAATCATAGCCTCGATCTCATAGGAAGGGCTGCTGTTTTGACGGAGAGCCCACTCCATTGGATTCTGAGCGGCCAGATACTGCTCCAGACTTCCGTCAAACACCGAGTGAAGTCCGATATCCTCCTTTGTGATCTCCTCCGTCTCCCCGCCGCGTTTTACCAGGGTCAGCACATAGTCGTCAATCTCCTGGGAGATCATCTGCTTCACTTGCTCCACGGTCTTGTGGGAGGCATCCATCCCGTTAATCACCGTAGATGGGAAAAAGACAGTCTCATACTGTCTTCCTCTCTGTATATAGTATCCTGCCCCGGCCCCTGATGCCGCAATCACCAGTACCCCGCAGACAGCCGCAGCCTTTACTGCTTTCCATGATTTCTTCTTCCTGCTTCTGGGTTGTCTCTTCTCACTCATAAATTTTCTATATTTTTCTCCTTCAGCAGATCCCTGATCTCCGCCAGCAATTCCTCCGTGGTAGGACCTGCCGGAACCGGCGCCGGTTCCTCCTTTTCCTCCTCATGGCGGAACTTGGCAGTAACCATGGCAATGGCTTTCACCATAAAGAACATGCAAAAACCGATAATCAAAAAATCTACAATATTCTGAATAAAACTTCCGTATAAAATTGCCGCCTCTGCTGTTACCACATTGCCCGCCTCATCAAAAACCGCCGGATGGATCACATATTTCAGTGTATTAAAAGACGCCCCTCCCGTAACTGCCCCCAAAGCCGGCATGAGAATATCATTGACAAGGGATGTGACGATCTTGCTGAAAGCGCCGCCGATAATAACACCCACTGCCATGTCTATGATATTGCCCTTTAAAATAAATTTCTTAAATTCACTCATGGTACCTTCCAGCTTTTTTTCCAAAATCTTCATATCTTTACTCATCATGTTCCCTCTGTTTTTATTTGTGGATAAACTCAATGATAGCAGATCACCGGCATCCCCTTATACACATACTCATACAAAAGCGCTGCTCTGTCGGGAGGCAGATTGATGCATCCGTGACTTCCGCCGGACATATAGATCGTTCCCCCGAAATTACTCCTCCAGGAGGCATCATGAAATCCGATTCCGCCGTTAAAAGGCATCCAGTAATCCACATGGCTTTCATACTCGTAGCTTCCGTCTGCCTGCTTCCGTCCACGCAAAATTCTGTCCTTTTCCTTATAAGTAAGGCTGTAGATGCCTTCCGGCGTGGCATAGCCTTTGGCCATATCGCCGGTAACACAGGGCGCATCCCACACCACGCTTCCATCCTTTATCATATAGACATGCTGATTGGTCAGATCCACCTCTGCATAGGTAACTCCCCAATCCAGGCCTCTCTGAGCCCCTATCTGGACATACTGCGGTTCCCTGGACTGGCTCTGAGCTGTCTGGATCATGGCAATGAGAGCAGCAGACTCATGGCTCTGATTTATCTGCCATCCAAAGGGCCCTGTCAGCTCCACCTCCCTGCCTGCAACGGTCTTAAATACCCTGGCTCTGCCTGCCGTGTCATATTTGCCTGCCAGCGCCTGGATATAAGATAGGGCCTTCTGTGCATCCACCTGAACCTGCCCGTCCTGAAAACCTGTCAGCCAGGAAGCAATGACGCTGCCGTCAAGAATCTCCTCATTCTCTCCAAACACATAGGTAATCTTCATGGTGCGGCACCTGTTCATCATATCTTTCATTTCCTTCAAACGAGGGTCCTCGGAGGTAACCGCAACATTGCGGTAGCATCCCTGTTCACTTAAGTTTACAGAATTCTGGCCCTTTGCCACTGCCGAGGTAATCACAGCTTTTACCTTATCCGGTTCCACATCTTCCCCGTAAACTTCCTTGATAATAGTAAATTCCTTTCCCTCTTCATAGTCAGAGATACGGGCGTCTGCCGTTCGGATCACACCCTCTCCTTTTACACAGGGAAGATTAGCGATTCGTTCTGTCAGAGCCGCCTGGTCAAAGGCAGCTGTCATGTCCACCGTAAACTCATGCTTTATTGCAGGCCCCGTCACGCGTCCTTCTTCGTTCTGTTTGGCCAGCACTGCCCCAAGATCCCCGGTCACCGTCGCCCGGTAGCCGATCTCGCTGCCTCTGATAATATCTTTTTCTCCGTTCTTCTTAAGGATCTCCAGCTGATAGCCATCGGGTTTCTCAAGAATCCCCTTTGCGCCTTCCACCGTCTGTCCGCCCACGTCAATTCCGTTGATAAATGTTCCTGTCACAAACGTATCCTGTTCTCCTCCGTAAGCCGCAGTGCAGAAACCACAAACAAATACTGCCGCCGCCAGCCATAATCCAAACCTCTTTCTTGAAATCATAGATACACCCCTTATAGTCCTGTCATTTACTTTCTGTTCTATTTCACCATAAAGTCAGGCGGATGGCAAGATCAATTTACTTAAGTTTTGCTTACGATGGATAATCAATCATGTAATGTTCATACGCGTTGACCACCAAAGTATCCTCATAATGATCCTCCCGCTTAAAAGAGCTTCCATAATTGGCATGGACATGGCCATGGACAAACATTTTTGGCCTGTATTTCTCCATCAAGGATCGGAAGCAGGCAAATCCCCTGTGAGGCCTGTCCTCCATATCATTGACCTGATAGGCCGGCGCATGAGCCACCAAGATATCAAACCCTTTGTTTCTCCATAATTTCCACTTCATCCGCCGAATCCGCCGCTCCATGGCCCTCTCCGTATACTGGTTGGCAGCTCCGGGAATATATTCCATGGAGCCGCCCAGGCCCATAATCCGGATTCCGCGGTAAATATAGATGTCGTCCTCAATACAGATACATCCCTCCGGCGGCATGCGGTCATAGATTTCATCATGATTGCCTCTCACATAGAGCACCGGGGCATGGCAGAGCGTGGCAAAAAAGCTGAGATAGTTGGGTTCTAAATCGCCGCAGGAAAGAATTAGTTCCACTCCTTTTAATTTCTCAGGCTCATAAAAGTCATAAAGCTGCTTTGACTTGTGATCGGCAAGTACAAGGATTTTCATGGGTTACTCCTCCATATCGCCGTTTTCATCCACCATAATTCCCTGGAGCCTTACCAGCGATTGTGCTTCTTCTGTCAATTCTTCAAATTTAGGGATAACTCCCACCACATTTTCGGCCAGCCAGTCCATAGTAATGATCTCCTCTGCACTTAAGCCGCCTCCCTCCTTGCACTGAATCTTCCCGTTCTGAGAATAGATCAGGCCATCAAAGGGATGGAAACTGCCTGCCCGAATAGAATTTTTCAGGAAATCAATAAGCCGGTGAACTCCATGAGGCATATTCTGGGAATATATCACGTCAATGACCTGCGCCGACATTCCCCACCAGTAGTTCACTGCCTTCTTTCCCTTCATACCCTGCATCTCCCCGGCGCCGTGACAGACTGCATTTACAATTCTCTCATAAAACTTACCCCAATGCCAGATAGGAGTGGCAAGGTTCTCCACCGTGCCATCCTCATGCTTTGCATAGAGACCGTAGGCCCGGGAAGCTTTATCCGGGGTAATCATATCCTCCCCGGAAATATAGGTGATTCCTCCCTCCTTGAACCGCTCTCCCACATTGGAAGTCTTCATCCTGGACCACTCCAGGTACACCTTCACATAAGGGTTGATCATCCTGGCGCCCAGGGCAAAGGCGTTGACATTGGCAAGGGTTCCGTAAATAGGGTAATCCGCCACATATCCCAGCTTATCCGACCTGGTCATGGCCGCCGCTATGGCCCCTAAAAGGAATTTGGACTCGTACATCCTTCCATAGTAGGTGCAGATGGAGGAGTAAGACATCTTGATGGAGCAGTTATAAATCTTCACCTCCGGATGCCCTACGGCACACCGC
The DNA here is from genome assembly GCA_022796015.1 of Hungatella sp. Taxonomy (GTDB): domain Bacteria; phylum Bacillota; class Clostridia; order Lachnospirales; family Lachnospiraceae; genus UBA3402. The sequence goes on from JAAWHU010000055.1 coordinate 23,450, forward strand.
ACACTCTGGTTCGCCATCTGGGGAGCCGTAGTAAAAATCATGTTGCACCCTGCACTGATGGCCAGCTCAATGGCATTCTCCACCTCCGGCTCCGTATTGACTCCTTCTATATACATAGTTCTCAGCCTTCCGCCGTAGATCTGTTCCAGATGCATCCTTCCCAGCTCATGGGCATAGGTCCAGGCGGAAGTCTTCACCGTCTTATTATAGATGAAGGCAATCTTTAACATCTCCGGCTCTATGGTCTCCGCCGGCCGCAGCCAGTTTAAAAGAGAGGGCTTGTGGTGAGGGGTCTCCACCTCTTCCGGGTTCTCCACCAACGCCACCTGGCTTCCTTCCGCCGCCAGTTCGATCTCCTTCCAGGTCTTTTCCAGCCCCTTAAGCATCTCCATCTCCGTCTGCCCTTTTGTCTTGTCATACTCATAAATTCTGAGATAGATCAAAAATGCATCGGAGCAGGTTAAATTCAGCTTATCCCCTCCCAGATGAGTAAATGCCTTGGAAAATCTGCTGTAAGCCGACTTAAACAGAGCCCGCTCCTCCGCCGGCCACACCTCTCCCGGCTTTTTCTCCATAAGCTTGAGAAGCTTTTTGTAGCTTCCCTCTTTGCTGAACCAAACGTCGCAGTTAAAGGATACCTGGTAAAAGTCCAGAAATTCATAGTACAGTTTATTCTCTTTCTCCTCGGTCCGCTGGGGGATCAGACGGGTCACATATCCGGAAATGCTGTAGGCTCCCACATATTTCATGACGCTGACCCGCTTATTGCCCTCCTGGACATAGAAACGGTTCATAAATTCAAAGGCCACAATGGGATCCCGGATTCCATCATCGATCTGATGATCATATAAATTGCCCCACTTTGCCCCAAATTCCGACTGTTCCGGCAGAAGGGGCATAAAGTTGTTGGCAAATGCATTGGTCCGCCCCTCTGTCTTGGTCCCTATGATTTTGTCTATGGGAATGTCCATTAATCCCAGATTCACTTCCGATACGATTTTTGTATAAGATAAAATATCATCCAGCACCGGAAGGTAAGGGTGCTCTCCCTTGGACAGTGCTTCCTGGTACTGCCTGCGCCCCCTTTTCAAGGCGCCCATATAATCGTATAATGCCATGGTTTTTCGTCCTCCTTTGCTTTTTCATATTTACGAAATAAGGATCAATAATTTGTAAATGTTCTTATTTTTACCTTCGATCTTGGTTTTAAACAAATAACGTTTTTCTGCCAGGCCATTCAACACGTTCCGAGCCTTGTCAGAACTTACATCCAGCAGAACGGCGGCATTAGCTACTGTAATTTCTGCGCCGGTTCCTCGTTTTGACATTCTCGTTAACAGTTTTTTTTCCTGCTCGCTCAAAGGATATCTCTTCTTTTCCGACAGATTACAAGCCTCTATTATCCGTTCAAGCATATAATGAATAAATGCTGTCAAATCATGGAGCGTCTGATTATGGAAAATTATCGGTGTCCCCACACTCTTCAACGCTTTATAGTAACCGTCCAAATGCAGATTGATGGCTTGGGAAATACGAATCTTCCTTACTCCCTCATAGCCGCCTGTATAGAGACAGTAATTTTGGAGAACCCTGGCCAGGCTTCCGTTGCCATTACAGAATGGATGACTATATACAACATAGCAATGTGCTGTGATCCCTTTATACAGGCTGTCCATATCTGCCCTTTCCATAAATTCCAATAAGGCGGACATATCCCTGTTAAGCTCTTTATAAGGCACCGACCCATGGTTCGCCCTGTCAAAAGAAGAAATACAGTCCGCTCCCGCTCCGTCAACCATCACATCCCATAATTTCCGAATATTGCCGGCATGGATGGGAAAACCCGAATAGATTTTATGGAGTGCCTTCATATTATTTATAACCATAATATCACTCTTGTTCTTCGGGTTATTTAAAGAATTCTTTACTTGTTCAAGTGTTGTCCTGGCTCCCTCAATCACAGCAGAGTAGAAGGAATCCAAAAGAATCGTATCGGCATCAGGATCGAAATTCACACTTTCCTTCAAACGCTTTCTGCAAACCATGAACGTTTCTTCCAATTTCTCATCATCAAAGCAGAATCCAATGTGCTTCATCCCCTTTAAGTCCGGTACATTCTTCATCCTCTAGCCTCTCTTTCTAGTGTACTGTAATTACCAAACGCACGTTTGATTATAGCATAATATAGGAAAAAAGGAAAGGATCCTGAAGGTATAATTCACTTATAATTCCAAAAACTGTCTTTAAATAGCATTTTTTATTAAGACGCATAATCTTAATCGTATTTTTACAGACTATACAGGAATCACCATATATAAATATTTACAAAACCGCAGGCTTACTATGGCTGCTGAAAAGCTGGTTAATACAGTCTTGCAGCTAGCTTTGGAGATTTCTTATTAGCTGGCGGTACGAAAGGAAAGCGTATCGCTTTGCCAAATGCAGAAATAATGATTCACCAGCCAGCTATCACGGAAATGGCATTCAGGGACAGGCTGCAGATATAAAAATCATATCCGACCACATACAAAAAAGCAAACAACGCTTAAATTCTATTTTAGCAGGGAATACCGGAAAAAGCATTGAAGAAATTGCCCTTGCAACAGAACGCGATTATTATATGTCAGCAGCGGAAGCAGAGGATTTTGGGTTAATTGATCATATCATGGATAAGCGCTGATATGTTATCATATAAGCTGGCAAATCTGTAAGAGTTTAGCATACACTCTCTTTAATATGATTATGCCTTACACGCTGTAAATACTTATACCCCAAAACAACATCCACACTTTTTCCAAATATCAAAAAAAGGAGAAGAAGAGGACCTTGAAGGTAGATCCCTCAAGGCCCTCTCTGGTAATTCTATTGGTTTTTGGTTTCCGTCTCAGCAAAAATTAAATTTTTCGATGTCGGAAAATTACGCCTTGCCCTAAGCCTTTCTATCTGTTCTTCCGCATCTGTCCTTGGTATATTATAATACAGCAGTTTCTCCTCCGTTGTCATATG
>JAAWHU010000160.1 GCA_022796015.1 Hungatella sp.
ATACGAAAGGGGGATTTGGACTGATATGGGAGCAGTCAGAGAATCCTGAATACTATAAATGTATTTTGCCCTATAAATTGGGCGGCTATTTAGCATCTGGAATCCCTGTGATTATCCAGAAGGGTCTTAGTCCGGAACCGATTATACAAAAATATAAGTTGGGATTTGTTGTTGAATCCCTGGATGAAGCTGCACATATTGTACAGAGTATTACAGAAGAAGAATACTATAAACTGATTGATAATATAAAAAATATCAGTTTTATGATAAAAAAAGGCATGTTTACAAAAAAGCTATTACTGGATGCTGTTTCCGAACTTTTATTGGAAGAGAAAGATGATATATCTGCAGATCATAGAGAATCTTATCATTTTTTGCGGGAAAATGGGCATAGGGCGGAAGCATTGGTTTGTACCAATTCAGATCGGATTGAGCATTGTGAAGATTTAGTCAGGAGTCTTCCGGAAATGCACTTTCATATAGCTGCTCTCACGACGATGTCACCCAGGCTTTTGAGGATGGGGGATTACAGTAATGTGACCCTGTATCCTGGGATTAATGAGGCAGGGATAAAAGAATTATTTGATTTGTGTGATTATTATTTTGATATTAATCACTGGAAAGAAATTGTCTCTGCAGTTTACAAGGCATTCATATATAACAATTTGATATTTGCCTTTGAGGAAACCGTACATCGGAGAAAATATATAGCAAAAGAAAACATTTATCTGTCAGATAACTTTGAACAGATGATTTCTGATATCAAAGCTGTGATAGGGGATGAGGATTTACTGGAACAGCGTCTGGACAGACAGCGGAAGGAAGCTATGGAAAAAGACGAAAGAGAGAAATAAAGGATGGCAGTTTATGTATTGGGTCAGCCCGAGAAATATGTACTTGCAGGATTGTATTATGGGAAGACTTACAGACGACAAATTCTGACAGAAAATTCAGGTCAGGTTCAGTATGTGTACACAGAATTACCAGAACACAAAAGACTTACATATTATGAAGAAGAGGGAATAGAAAGAGAGAAAATACTTGGTGTACATCAGTATCTGACCGGTAATAATAAGATATTTTCATCCAAAAAAACAGAGGATAAGCTGGAGGAATTAAAAGCTGCTTTGCAGTTTACAGACATAGAGTATCGGGATTCGGAAATCAGACTGATTAAAGATGGTTTTGTCATTGCCAAAATTTTGCTGGATGAAAAAGACAGAAGCCGTCTTTGGGCAATATGCTACTATAGCTGCGCTAAATTGCTTCGTATGGAAGTCTATACAGATAGAGTTTTCTATGTCAACTATTATAAGACGGCAGACTCAGAGAATGGATTATATGCAAAACTGGTAAGGCGTACCTTTTATGACAGGGATGGTTCAAGCGCATATGACCAGATTTTTGAAGATGAGAAGGAGTGGTATTTATTTCCTGACGGCAGGCGGTATACAAGGCCGCAGCTCAATATAGAATTTATCAGAAGGCTGAATCTGTCGGAGCAGGATAGTGTTATTTTAGATGCGTCCGTGCCTACGGAACTGATGCAGGCAATTTTTACATTTGGAAAGGGAGCCATAATTACTGCAATTGCTCATGCCGGCTGTTATTTTGTGAAAAAGGAGGGCAGTTGCGAGTCATTTTGCGAAGAATATCCATATAATTGGCTTCAATATGTGGAAATGATTGATCGTATGATTGTGTCAACAGAAGCACAAAAAACACAGCTGATAAAGGAACTGGAGAAATATCATTGTAATATTCCAGATATTAGAGTAATTCCTGTGGAAGGAGCGTTTACCTATACTGTGTTAAATGAATCCTATGCCGGAAACCTGGCTTTGTCCTGGAGTTTTTCAGGAAAGACCGATGGTTTTCAGATATACGATGAAACCGGGAAAGAAATATATGAGACCTGGAACAGGCATCAGCATTATTTTCTGATAAAGGGGTATGGGAAGGCCAGTGGCTTTGTAGTGAGAGCTTATATTGACACAGTAAAAGGAAAGGAGATCATTGCGGAATCGAAACCAGTATATATACAGAATCAGTCATATGAAAAACCGTTGGTAAGCCTGGTCATACCTGCGTACAATGCGGAGGATTATATTGTAAGAACAATGGATAATGTATTGGCGCAGTCGCTTTCCGATCTTGAAGTTGTGGTTGTGGATGATGGAAGTGTTGACTCTACCCCGGATATCCTTGAGTGGTATGCCGGAAAATATTCGAATGTGGTTATAATACAGCAGGAAAACAGTGGGGCTTCAGCAGCGCGGAATGCGGGAATAAAGAGTGCAAATGGAAGTTATATGGAATTCATGGACAGTGATGACATGCTTCATCCTGATATGATTACCAGTTTATATAATGCTATTGAAGCAAATCACTGTGATGTTGCAATTTCATCTTCCTATCAAATAACAAATACAGGATATATACCAATAACCCAGTATTCAATGGAGGAGAATGTTGCTGTACCAATTGATGAATTTTTCGACAAACATTTTGTGAAAGGGCACGGATATTCATTTCTCTGCAATAAGTTATATAAGGCTTCTCTTGTAAAAACGCATTTGTTTCCCATGCTTTTGGCTGAAGATGATGCCTGGAATTTATATATTTTATCTTATGCGGATAAAGTCTGCTATTTGAATGGTCATTTATATGAGTGGGACAGAACGATTCGTAAAAATACGCTGTCTGATAAAATAATAAGAAGATCAAAAGAAGAATTGTTTAAGCTTTATAAAGAAGCAATTATGTTTTACATGAAAAATGGTAATCCAGGCAGAAGAGTCGCCCTGAAAAAACTGGCAAAGACACATTTGTTATTATTAGAAAAATATA
>JAAWHU010000056.1 GCA_022796015.1 Hungatella sp.
GGCATCAAAACATTATGAAGTGATGGGTCCGCAGCTGGATGAATATATGAGAATGATGATCTGGAAGGGAACCCCTGTGGATAAGCGGGGAAGGACAGAGCAGTATTTCTTTCCTTTTGCAAAGGTTTTGCAGGGTTCGGACATTATTTTATATGGCGCCGGGGAGGTTGGAAAAAAGTATTACCAGCAGATTATGAGAACAAAGTATTGCAGAATTGTGTCCTGGGCAGACCGAAATTTTGCGGAATTGTCGGCACAGGGACTTTCTGTTGAGGCGCCGGAAGCAGCCCTTGAGAATCAATTTGATTATATTGTCATAGCAAATGTGCTGGACACTATACGAGAAGAAATAAAATCATACTTGATCAGTCGTGGAGTGAAAGCCGAAGCGATTGTTATGGGAGAGGAAGAGTGACAGAGGAAAGCCAATGTACTACGCCAAAGAAATCGTAAACCAATTAAAGCAAAGCCGCCAGATCGCAGTATTCGGCGCAGGCGTCATGGCCTTAGGGGTGGTGAACTGCCTTACAGTCCCGCCCTATGACCTTTACATAGAATGCTGCCTGGTATCAGACAAAAAGAAGAACCCAAGCCATGTGTCGTCCATTCCGGTTCTTGACTTTGAGGAGGCCAAGAAAGTATTGTCCAAGGATGCTTTAATTGTCATTGCCGCAGTGGACAAGAACCTGGATTCCATGGAAGAAAGCCTGCACAGCCATGGGTATCGCCATATACTTCCGCTCACCTATGAGGGAGACCTGTGGATGCTGCTTCGGGGGAATCTTTACCGAAATGGGCGGTTGGCCTGCGGGAAACCCTATCTGACGCTGGAGGAGGAGCTGGACAGGGATGTTGCCTCCCTGCCTGAGAAGCCTCATAGGACCGTGGGAATCTATACGGCCCGGTGCCATGTGGACAAGGCTTTAGGCGAGGATATTTCCAAATATTCCTGGGAAATTCCCATCCAGGTGGGGGCGGCCCTGACAGACAGGAGGATCTGTGCAGTCCGAGACAACACAGGAGACCATATCTCCCATAAGAACGGCCAGTACTGTGAGCTGACGGCCCTTTACTGGCTCTGGAAAAATGATAAGTCCGATTATGTAGGGCTGGGGCATTACCGAAGGCATCTGGAAGTGAATGAAAGAGACTTAAAAAGGCTGGCTCAATCGGATATTGATGTGGTGCTGACCATTCCTATCTTTGATTATCCCAGCGTGGGAGAGGTATACCGGCGGGATCATGTGCCGGAGGACTGGGATGTGATGCTTCAGGCAGTCAAGAACCTCTGTCCGGAATACTTATCTGCGGCAGAGGAGATGGAGGCTGGGAGGTTTTACTATGCCTACAACATGTTCATCATGAAGAGAGAAATCTTAGATCAATACTGCACATGGCTGTTCCCTATTCTATTTTACTGTGAGGAGCACTGCGAGAAGGAGCGAAGGGGATACCAGGGGCGGTATATCGGATTCTTAGCGGAGCATTTGATGTCCCTGTATTTTTTGCATCACGAAAAGGAATACAAGATCGTCCATGCCAGGAAGCATTTCATCGGAACATGAGGGAGGGTTCTGTGCCTGGTGTTGTCGGGAAGAGAGGAGAGGTTTATGTACTATGCCAGGGATACGGCAGAGAAATTAAAGAACAGCAGCCAGGTCGTTATTTACGGCGCCGGCCTGGTAGCTTATGAGGCAGCAGCCTGCCTTATGGGAGAGCCCTATGGAGTGAGGATCGAATGCTTCCTTGTGTCCGGCAGAGAAGGGAATCCAGATACTATGCTGGGTCTTCCAGTGTTGACCTTGGAAGAGGGAACGGACAGAATCGGGAAGGAAGCCCTGATTGTGGCGGCTGTCATGGGGAAGTATCTGGATGAGATTCGTGAAGGCCTGCACAAAAAAGGCTATGTCCATGTGCTGCCTATGACCTTTGAAAGCGACCTGTGGAGTATGATTCAGGGAGATTATTATCGTCATCTCTGTCTGGGCCGGGGGAAGAAATACCGGACACTGGAGGAAGAACTGGAACGCGTACATATGCCGGAAGAAGCTTTGGAGGAGAAGGTTCACAATGTCCGCATCTATACGGCGCGGTGCCATGTGGACAGGCCTCTTTCGGAGGATCTTTCCCGGTATTCCTGGGAGACCCCGATCCAGGCGGGGGCGGCGCTGACAGGGGAGGCCATCTGTGATGTGAGGGACCATGTGGGAGACAACATTTCCCATAAGAACGGACAGTACTGTGAACTGACGGCATTGTACTGGATATGGAAGCATGATTCCTCCAGCTATGCAGGATTGGGCCATTACAGGCGGCATTTTGAACTGGATGAGGATATGCTGAAAAGGCTGGCATATTCGGACATTGATGTGGTGCTGACCATCCCTATTTTGAATTTTCCCAGTGTGGGGCAGGTCTATGGCCATGACCATGTGGCAGGAGACTGGGCGGTCATGATGGAGGCAGTCCATACCTTGGCGCCGGATTATGAGGAGACGGCCCGGGAATTGGAAAAGGGAAATTTTTATTATGGATACAACATGTTTATTGCACGAAAAGAGATACTGGATGATTACTGCGCATGGCTGTTCCCCATCCTCGAGTTCTGTGAGGAGCGATGTGGCGATCGGGAGGGTACCTATCAGAAGCGGTATATCGGTTTTCTGGCGGAACGGCTTATGGGAATCTATTTTTTGAGCCATGAGGATGATTATAAGATTGTCCATGTGAGAAAGCATTTTGTGGAGGGATAGAGATAACACCAGAAAATCAGGATTTTTATGATCAAAGGAGAGCTCAATATGAACACAGCACTGATCCTGGCCGGAGGCATTGATCCCCGGTTCCAGATGAACATACCCAAACAATTTGTTAATGTCAACAACCGTCCCATTATTGTCTACACCCTGGAGATCTTCCAGAACCACCCGGAGATCGATGAGATCATCGTCACCTGCGTGGATGGCTGGCAGGAGATGGTCCGTGTCTACGGAAATCAGTTTAATATTACGAAACTAAAGGAGATCATACCGGGGGGCAAGGATGCCCAGGAATCCACCTACCAGGGGCTTAAGCTTCTCCGGGAGCGGATGGGAAAAGGGGATATGGTGGTGATTCATGACGCTATCCGCCCTATGGTATCAGAGAAAATTATCAGCAGAAGTATGGAGATGTGCCGGAAGAAAGGCATGGGGGTGGCGGCCACCTACATCATGGATACCATTATGCATTCCTGGGATGGACAGGAAGGATATAAGAGCATTAACCGCTACGAGATCATGAAGGTTCAGACTCCTCAGGCCTTTGACTTTGAACTGATCTGGGAACTTCACAACCGGGCTATCGAGAAAAACTGTCTGGGAGCCTGGGATAACAGCTCCTTGCTGACCAATCTTGGGGAGAAAGTGTATTTTTCCAAGGGTTCCAGCCTGAACATGAAGATCAACACTGTGGAAGATGTGGAGATGTTCAAGGCCCTCTACCGCATGAAGCATCCTGAGGAAGCTACAGAGAAGAAAACCTGATGGGGGAGGCAAAGGATAGCATGGAACCGTGAAGGGGATGGCCGGAAAACGACATGAGTTACAGAGAGGAAACATACAGAGGGGAGACATGGATGAATGTAGCATTGATTTTAGCAGGGGGGTATGGAAGCAGGACGCGGCAGGATGTGCCGAAGCAGTTTATGAACGTGTATGAGAAGCCTCTGATTATCTATACCCTGGAGAATTTCCAGCGGCACCCGGATATCCACGGGATTGCGGTGGTGTGCCTGGAGGGCTGGCATGAGGTGTTGAAGGCTTATGCCAGACAGTATAAGATTACAAAATTAAAGTGGGTGGTAAACGGCGGAGGCGACGGACAGGAATCGACTCAGAAGGGAGTGGAAGCCTTAAAGGGTATATGCCATGACAATGATGTGATTATGATCCATGACGCCATCCGTCCTTTTCTTACACCAGAGGTGATCAGCGATGCAGTGGCCGTATGCAGGGAAAAGGGGTCGGGCCTCAGTGCAGTTCGCTGCCAGGAGACTATCGTAAGGACAGAGGACGGGCTTTCAGGGGATGAGAATATCGGCCGCCAGGAGATCATGCGTGTCCAGACTCCCCAGGCATACCTGTACAAAAAAGCATTGTGGGCTTACGAGGAGGCCGAAAGGCGGGGAATCACGGGGGAAGTGTACATCAATACCCTGATGCTCCACTTGGGGGAGCGGGTGTATTTTTCCAAAGGGACCGAGAAGAATGTGAAGATTACCACCATTGACGACCTGGAGGTGTTCAAGGCGCTCCTCAATATGGAGAGAGAGGATTGGATTAAGTAGATATGGGAGAGAGAAAGCTGGCCATCTACGGAGCCGGCATGGTAGGAGTCAGTGTCTATTATGCCATAAAAACCTTATATAAAAGTTGTGAGATTGAGGCTTTCCTTGTGACGGAAATGAAGGGGAATCCAGAGGCGATTCAGGGGATTCCCGTCCTTGCTTTGAATGAGTTCCATAAAAGGGAGGTGAAGATTCTTATTGCCGCGCCGGAGAATCATCACGAAGCCATGGCCGCAGAGCTGGAGAAACGGAATCTGACAGATTATATCTTCATGGATTCAAAGAAGGAAGCCAACCTTATGGAGCAGTATTATAACGCCATAGGCAGGTTTCCTTCTCTTAGATCCTGCGCTGTGGGAGAGGAGAAATCTTCCCTGCAGGTGTACATGACCAGGTTTCACAGAGATACGCCTCTAAAGAATCCGTACACGCCTCCTAAGTGGGTCTGTCCCATTCAGGCAGGGGCTGCACTGACAAAGGAGCGTGTCACAGAGATTCGGGATGATCTGGGGGACAATATATCGAAAAAGAATGTGAATTACAGCGAGCTGACTGCCATGTACTGGGCAGGTAGGCATACAGCGCTTCCCCCCGATGCATACCTGGGCCTGTTCCATTACCGGCGGGTTCTGGATGTAAGGGAGGAGGACTTGTACCGGCTGGGGGAGAATGACATTGATGTGGTTCTTCCGTTTCCTACGATCCATTTCCCCTCTGCCGAGGAGCACCACAGGCGGTATGTGAAGGACGAAGACTGGCAGGCCATGGTTCAGGCTTTGAGGGAGCTGGCGCCGGATTACGAGAAGCGCATGGCAGAGATATTTGCCCGGCCTTATTTCTACAATTACAATATGTTTATTGCCAAAGAGAGTGTCTTTAAAGCTTACTGTGACTGGCTGTTTCCTATTCTCGGGAGAACGGAGGAACTTAGCAGACCCAGAGGATGGGAGCGGGCGGATCGGTATATCGGATATCTTGGGGAGAATCTGACTACCTTGTACTTTATGTATCATCAGAAGGACTTATGTATCGTACATACAGGAAGACGGATGCTGACATAGCCTGCGAATTCTGTATGCAGGGGGAATTTTTTTATAAAAAAGAAACTTTATATGACGGATGTATATAATAGAAGTAGGGAGTTACACAATGGACAAAATAATTCTTGCATATAGAGCATATTTCTGATATAATTGATTTTGTTATAGGTCTTTATGTAAAAAACGTATAAAAATATTATAAAAAGCAAAATGAAATTTGTGAGATGTGTTGAAACGGATAGGGAGGGGTACAGGATGACATATCCTTTGCAGTCGAGGCAATTAGAGATGTCAGTTGATTTAAGGACAGATTATACGGATTTTAGAATAAACAGAAATAAAGAACCATTAAGCGAATTTCTTCGGCAGGATAATTTGACATCTAGCACGATTCGTCCGCTATTGATGGGTTACGCTGACAAAGACTATCCGGTAAGAAAAAGATAAAAGAGTTTATAAGCAGGAATTATTACCTATGAGGATGAGGCATAAGATGACACATGTTGTCTTATGCTTTTTTGCCGTTGGGGGTGAAAAATGAAAAACAGAACAGATCTTTTGCGGGGAAAGAAAGGAAGCTTTATAACTCTTCCTATAGCTGCTTATACAATAGCTATCTTTCTGGAAATTATTTGTTTTAAAAGCAGTTTGATAATGGCGCTTCATGAAAATCTGGGGAAGACTGAACTGACCGTTGGCAACCTGCTCACTATGACGGCAATAAGCAGCGCGATTATGCTTTTCTTATACGGGCGTCTGAATGAAAAGGTATATGGTCTGAAGACAGAGGATGTTATAAAAAAGATTATCGGAAAGAATGTATTAATAGTACAAAGATACATAGCTCTTGCTCTTCCGCCGGTTGGCTTTATTACAATAGCATCAGGATATCATTTTTTGTCAATTTTTATTACAATTCACTTATATATTATTATTATTGTGCTGGTGATTTTAGTATATAGAATGATGAATATTGATGAATTTGTAAAAAAGGTTGCAGAAGAAGATTACAGAAAGCGGAAAGATGATCTAAAGAGAATTTTGAGGATAGAGTATGGAAATGGATATTTAATGCAGGGTGATAATCGAAAGTTTAAGGTGGTAAAAAAAGAAGAAATTTACAGCAAACTTTTGGGCGAGCATACTCCTTTTGTTTTTGGAAAAACATCAGGTGAACGAGAGCTATACAGAATATTGTTCCAATCTTATAATATGGTAATAGAAGATAAATCAGATGAAAAAGAAGCTGTTTTTATTTCTTTATATCATTTTACTCGGGAAATGCTTTTTATGCCGGAAGAATCAGAGAGACTTTATGATTGGAGATATGCGCTTTTGAGACAGGTTCTTTCCCAGATAGATGACTTAAAAGGCAAGGAAAGTTCCGGCTATCGTGTAAAGTATCTGGCAGTGGCATGTGCCATTATTTCTTCTGATAATAGAGATGCGCAAGATTTTTTTCGTCAGGAATATCTTTATAGAATGCTATATGATGATGAGAGCGCTTACGACTTTACAGATGTCCAGAATGATTTTGTATATATAATTAAGTTCATAGAGCTTGTATACACAGGACAGGCATTTGATAAAAACAGTTTTTATCCGTTTATTTTAAGTAAGAGAAAAATAATTGAGAAAAATTTGATAAATTATTATAAAGAGAATTATGAAGATAATTTGATGTATAGTTTTCTGTTGTCCATTCTCTGCTATAAATCACAGAGTAATATTGAAAGAGTATTTAGGAATATTGATAAGGATATCGGAAACATTAAAAAATATAAATATGCATCCAGGACTTTTTTCGGAACAATAATTTCATTTATTTAAATACAAAAAGGAGAGGCGCCAGATGGTTGGAAGAATATTAAATTTGATCAGTGATCATATTCCGCCAGCGGAAGCAATATATGAATATGATTATCGTGCATTTGGATATTATGATGCAATTAAGATAGGAAGGAATCTGTTTGAAGGCAATCAAGATATTTTGTCAAGATTTTGGAGTGAATCTGTTGTTCAGACGGCAAACCTGTCAGGAGGGTATTCTATACAAGCCATATACTTGTTCAGTGATGAGGATGAAAATACAGATATAGATTTTTGGGAAAATAAAACTCTTCCCTTTCTTTTTATTATAATGATTCAGTTATCTAATGAAGGCAGTGAGCTTCCTGCATTTAAGAATATTCTTGAGCAGCAGATTACGCAGCATTTCAATACACCTGGCACAGATATTAAACTGCAGATCATGTCTTACTATACCTTAGACGAAAATGATATTGTTTGTGCTATTAAATGTGCGGATTATGCAGCCGGGATGAGTATTCTTAACAGCCTTCATGCTCCTATGAATCAGATTAATCTTGGAGGAGGGAAGTATGCACAAATTGCCTATACATTTACAATTAGCGGGATTCTGGCGGACTTTGATGAAGCGTTGAAAAATGTTGTTGACAAAGACTGCGAATGTCAAATTCATGTAGTGGAGCGTTATCCGGGAACAATTGAAGATATATGTTGTCATGAGCAGCTGAAGAATAAGAGTGGATTAAAGAAAAACATGCTTCTTGGACGGGATGATTTTTTGATTACATTTAATTTTCAGCATTGGGGTGAGGTTTTAGAATTGTATAGGGAGGAGAGGGGTATTTTTGGAAAGTCTCAGGTTCATATGGATAAAGTTTTGAGTGTATCTACTAAATTTATTTATGAGAATCTGGAAACAATCAAATTAGGAGATGGTAGCCTTGGATATCCCCGAGGTTCTGCACGGATTTGTAGCGGGCTAAAGGATGTATTGCGAAAAAAGTATGGAGAACTAGTTAGCCAGGAAAATGCTATTCTATATGGAAGTGACAATGGAAATCAGCAGGAGATAGAGAATCAACTGGCGTACTATAAAGCCATATGGCAGATAATTAATTCCATAGAAAAATTTGAGTATCAGGCATTTCCCGACTATGTCTATTTGACTATATATGAGCCATTAAAAATGCTGGTTTATAAGATCGTTGAGTTTGAAAATATTAACTATGATTTACGATGTATTGCAGATATTTACCGTTTTTTGACGGCAGTCAATCAAATTTCTCAGAATTTAAATAAAGCGGATCGACAGTTTACTCAGATTCCGGAATTGAATGCTGGGAGTTACCATGTCCCTATCAAGTTGACGGCATATTATTCTGTTTTTATATATAAAGTTAAGGAGTTTTTAAACACTTGGTTTGGAAAGGGCAATTTTTATGAATTTTTACTTCATCCAGGAATGAATGAGACGATTCGTGTAAGGAAGCTTTTTCAGGATCAAAACGACAAAAATAGATTATTGTTGGTTGAAATGCCGGAAAAGCAGGTTTTTGAACCTCAATACGCGATTATAACCTTAATTCATGAGGCAGCGCATTTCGTTGGAAGCCTCTTGAGAAACAGACGGCATCGTTATCGGATGATGAATTTATCCATGGCAAGGATGATCCCCATTGCCGCATACTTGGATAAACGAACCAATGAATTCATGACCAATGAAAGTTTTGTATACCTGGAACGTGAGTTGAGAGATCAATTTGAAATAAGAATAGAAAAGGAAAGAGAGTATTTAAAAGGTACAAAAACAGATATAGACGAAGATTTATTTTCCCATTCAGAATATCTGGAGATCCTTATGCAGAATGCGCTAAATACGTTTTTAGGGGAGTCCCTAAATGAAAAAGGTGATATTTTTGAGACTATATTTGGATTTTATATTAAAAACCAGGTTGACAGGGGTTCGTTGCAGGCAGGCTGTGAAAAGATGTTGTGGGAGAGAAAGAATGAGTTTGAAAAATGTTTTTCAGAATTTATATATGATCTGCAATGTGGAAAAACGGAAGATAATAAGAAACTTATTACCGTCAAATTTATGTTGGATATACTTTTTTATTTGTTGAAAGAATGCTTTTCAGATATAGTGAGTATACTGCTGTTGGGTTTATCCTATACAGATTATCTTAATTCTATTCTGTATAATGTTTCCATACCGCTGGAGAATGTTGCAGAGTCAGAGATATCCATACGGGTGGCCTTAGTTATGGAAATTATGGTCAGCAAATTTAGAACAGGACGTAACTTTCCAGATGATAGCTGGGATATAAATGATATAAGAAATTTGTATGCACAAGATAAAACGGATAAGAAAGAATTTTATAGAACCCTGTTGGCTGTTCGGAATATAATTGCGGAAGAGCCACAAGAAGAGGAAGTCCTTTTGAAATTGGATCTGACCTCTCATAATAAAAAGATATCGGTCACAGATATTTGTTATGACTCAAAAGTTTTGAATTATCTAGCAGAGTATCTGATGGGATGTAAAAAGGAACTGTGTGAAAAGATACATGGGGATGGTAAAAAAGAGATAGAGGAGATCAGAGAAGCATATAAAAAGTTGACAGAACATTATGATGTGGCGGGGCGCATAATATTTATTAACCAGTTTGTAGACCAATACCGCAAAAAAATTCTGACTAAAAACCATAAAAATATGATATGATAGAAAAAACAGGCATTCAATGCATAAAAGGAGAGGTAAAAATTATGGAACTCACAAGTCAAAAAATGAGAAAGCTGGCTCCGGAGCTGGATCCCTTACGCATCGGCACGGGGTGGAAGCCGGAGGATCTGGACAAGCCCCAGGTGATGATCGAGAGCACCTTTGGGGACAGCCATCCGGGAAGCGGGCATCTGGACATTCTGGTGGAGGAAGTGAGAAAAGGGATTGAGGAGGCAGGAGGCCGCGGAGCCAGATATTTCTGCACGGATATCTGCGATGGGGAGAGCCAGGGAACGGATGGGATTAATTTCAGCCTGGTCAGCCGGGAGATGATCGCCAATATGATCGAGATCCATGCCAATGCAACACCCTTTGATGGAGCCGTATATCTGTCCAGCTGTGACAAGGGAATGCCCGGGAATCTTATGGGTCTTGCCAGAGTCGATGTTCCCTCAGTGGTGGTTCCCGGAGGAACCATGAATGCAGGACCAAAGATGCTTACCCTGGAGCAGCTTGGCATGTACAGCGCCAGGTTCCAGAGAGGGGAGATTGATGAGGAAGAATTAAACTGGGCCAAATGCAATGCCTGCCCCAGCTGCGGCGCCTGCTCTTTTATCGGTACCGCCTCCACCATGCAGATTATGGCGGAAGCATTGGGGCTGGCCCTTCCGGGAAGCGCCCTGATGCCTGCTACAAGTCCGGATCTTCTCGCCTTCGCCAGACAGGCAGGGGCCCAGGCAGTGAAGCTGGCCACCATGCCGGGCATGCGTCCCTCAGATATTGTGATCCTTCGCAGCTTTGAGAACGCCATTCTGGTTCATGCGGCAGTTTCCGGAAGCACCAACTGTCTCCTTCACCTTCCGGCTATTGCCCATGAGTTCGGAATCGAGATTACAGGGGACACCTTTGACAGGATCCACCGCAATGCCCGGTATCTTCTGGATGTGCGGCCGGCGGGAAGATGGCCGGCAGAGGTCTTCTACTATGCGGGAGGCGTGCCGGCTATTATGGAGGAGATCAAGGAGCATCTTCATCTGGATGTTATGACTGTCACAGGGAAGACTCTGGGAGAGAATTTAAAAGAGCTTAAGGAAAACGGATTTTATGAGCGCTGCGACAAGTGGCTTCAGGAGTTTAACAAGCGCTACGACGTTCATCTGACGAAGGAGGATATTATCCGTCCTTACGACAACGCCATCGGAACTGACGGAAGCATCGCCATTCTTCGCGGCAACCTAGCGCCGGAGGGGGCAGTGATCAAGCATACGGCATGTCCTAAGGAGATGTTTAAGGCTGTCCTCACGGCAAGGCCTTTTGACAGCGAGGAGGAATGTCTGAACGCAGTCCTTAAGCATAAGGTGCAGAAAGGCGATGCGGTGTTTATCCGCTATGAAGGGCCAAAGGGCAGCGGTATGCCGGAGATGTTCTATACTTCCGAGGCCATCAGCAGTGACAAGGAGCTGGGACGCAGCATTGCCCTCATTACCGATGGGCGTTTTTCAGGAGCCTCCACCGGCCCGGTTATCGGACACTGCAGCCCGGAGGCTGTGGACTGCGGCCCCATCGCTCTGGTGGAAGAAGGGGATCTTATTGAGATCGATGTTATGGAGAGAAAGTTAAATATTATCGGGATCAAGGGAGAGAAAAAGACGCCCCAGGAGGTTGACGAGATTCTGGCTGAGCGCAAAAAGAACTGGAAGCCCAGAGAGCCCAAGTACAAAAAAGGAGTTCTGCGTCTTTTCAGCCAGCATGCGGCAAGCCCTATGAAGGGTGCATATCTGGAGTATTAAAGATCAGAACGAATGAAAAAACAGAAAGATCAGGCAGCCGGAGAGATCACGGCTGCCTGGTGTGTGTCTGGGGAAAAGAGAAGTAAAAGGTAGTTCTGTCATTTAGTATGCTTTCCCAGGTAATAAGGATTCCATGGCGGTCAGCAATTTCTTTGGAGATGGGAAGGCCCAAGCCGCTTCCGTTTTCACCGGAATGCTTTTTGTAGAAGCGATGGAAGATATAGGGCATGTCCTCAGGAAGAATGCCGCTTCCATGATCTGTCAAGGAGATGACGCACCGGTCTTCTTGGTAATACATGTCAACAGACACCACAGAGCCAGAGGGAGAAAACTTGATGGAATTGTCCATATTGATTATGAACATCTGTCTTAAACGGTCATAGTCTCCCAGAAAGAGAACCAGTCCCGCCTGGTTGTTGAACTGGATTTGAACTTGTTTTTTCTCGGCAATTCTCTGCATGGACCGGATAGTATCGGTGACAAGCCCCGTGAGATTCAGTTCTGTCTTATGAATCTGAAAATGGACATTCTGAAGCCTGGAAAGCTCCAAAAGATCGTTGACCAGCCGCTGGAGATGGAGGGTGTCGGAGAGCATCTGCTGAAAATATTCCTGTATTTCTTCCTTGTCTGTTATCAGGCCTTCCTTGAGGACTTCAAGGGAGCCGCGGATAACCGTAATGGGGGTCCGCAGCTCGTGGGATACATTGGACACAAAATCCTGCTGCATCTGGTCCAGCTTTTTCCGCTCTTCTTCAATCTGGGACAGGCGGGTAAACAGTTCATTGATATTGCGGGCCAGATCGCCGATCTCGTCATTCTGTGCTATATGGACCTGGGCAGAGTAATCCCCGGCCATGACCTGTTCTGCCGCAAGGCCGATTTCTTTCAGAGGATTGATAAAATGGCGGGCCAGGAGAACGGAAAGGGCGAATGCCAGAAGGAGGGCGGAAAAAATACAGGCAGCAAAGATGACCAGGCTGTGGCGCTGGGCATCTTCAATGCCGTTTACAGGACTGTGGAGAAGGAAGGCGCCGGAAATAGCCCCCTCTTTGTCAAAGACAGGGGCACCTACTGTGATGGAGGGTACATCCAGAACAGAAGAAAATGCCCTGCCTGACACAACACCGCCTTCAAACACCTGCCGAATCAGTTCTTCAGCGCCGGGAGGAAGGGCTTCATAGGACAGGGAGTAGTTGGGGGTGCTTAAGTCAATGGTCTGTCCGGTTTCATCTACCAGCCATACCTCTGCCATGGAGATATCATCAATAAACCGGAGATAAGCCCCAAACCCCTGACCGCCGCCGGGCCGGTGAGGCTCCCTCTGGAGAAAGAGAGAGAGGGTATGGGCGATGGACACTGCCTGGTCTTTTAATTCCTCCTCATGAATCTCGGCCGTATGCTGGGCAAACTGAGTCCCGAATAAGATGCCGATGCTCACGGAGAACAGCAGAAGGACCGCAGAAAAATACCCTACTAAGCGATAAGTAATCTTGTATCTCATATAAGACTCCCCTCAAACTTATAGCCCATGCCCCAGATGGTCTTGATCTGCCAGTTAGGGTGGGGGACTCTGTCTAATTTGGCCCTCAGTCTCTTGATATGGTTGTCAACGGTGCGGTTGTCTCCCGGATAGTCATATCCCCACAGCGTGCTTAACAGGTTGTCTCTGGAGAAGATCTTTCCGCGGTTGCCGAGAAGGGTCCAGAGGATCTCCAGCTCCTTTTTAGTCAGGGCAATGTTCTGTCCTTCGATGGTTACGGAGGCATTGTCAAGGGAGATGGTAAGATTGTCATAGACAAGACACCGCTGCCCATCCTGTCTGGAGCTGTCCATCCTGCGCAGGACGGCCCGCACTCTGGCCATGACTTCACCGGGGGAAAAGGGCTTGACAATGTAGTCGTCGGCGCCGATATCCAGTCCCATAATCCGTTCAAAATCTTCTCCCCTGGCAGTTATCATGATAATAGGGACATTAGAAACTCTGCGGATCTCCCGGCACACTTCAAAACCATCCCTTTTTGGCATCATCACATCCAGCAAAATCATGGAGAACTGGTCTTGTCTGAATAATTCGAGAGCCTCGTCCCCATTGTAGGCAGCCACAGGCTCATATCCCTCTTTTTTTGCAAATTCCGTAAGGATTTTCGTTATCTGAAGATTGTCGTCTGCAATCAAAATTTTATCCATGCGATACTCCTGTAATTCCAAGGTTGTGTTTAATATACCACAAAAATGTGTTTTTTTTGTGCCTTTTCATGCCTTTCTTGTCACAAAATAGAACTGCTTATAACATAATTTTGGTATGATTTGCCGGTATGATAGTAAGTGAAAATCACTGGGAGCATTTTATGCTCTGAGTAAAAAACGGAGGATTTTTTATGAGAAGAAAAACAGGAATGATTACGGCATCTTTTTTGATGATGGCCCTTGCAGCAGGGTGCGGACAGAAGGAAGCGGCGGCGCCGACTACTCAGGCCCAGACCACGGCAGCTCCCACGACCACGGCGGAGACAACAAAAGCTGAGGAGACAACAAAGGCTGAAGAAACTACAAAGGCCGAGGAGACCACAGCTGCCAAGGAAGAGCTCAAGGCATCTGAGGGCGGCTATAAGACAGGTCTTGCCGTAGTATCTTCCATGACAAGCTCCAAGGAGCCGGCGGATGGAAAGGACGGAAATGCCCAGGTGGATTCTGTGGCAGCGGCAGTAGTAGTAGACGCGGATGGAAAGATTGTCAGCTGCTATATTGACACGGCTCAGAATAAAATGGGATTTACCGCTGAGGGAAAGGTGGTAAAGAAAGACGAATTCCAGACAAAGAAGGAGCTGGGAGAAAAGTACGGAATGAAGGCAGCTTCCGGAATCGGCAAAGAGTGGGATGAGCAGATTCAGTTTTTGGAGGAATATGTAATCGGCAAGACTGCAGAGGAAGTGGCAGGAATTGCTGTGGATGACTCCACAAAGTCAACGGATGTGGATCTGGTGGCAGGAGTTACCATTAAGATCGGCGATTACAAAAAGGCTATTGTAGAAGCAGCACAGAATGCAGAGGCAGTGGGAACCCAGGAGGGAGATAAGCTGGGCCTCGGTATTATTACCAATATGAACAAATCCAAGGACGCTGATGGAGACAAGGAAGGACAGTGCCAGGCTTATTCCACTTATGTGGCTGTTACCACGGATGGGGATGGCAAGATTACGGCGGCTATCATTGATTCCACCCAGGGAACCGTAAAGTTTGACACAGCCGGAAAGATTACTTCCGACGTGAAATCAGGCGTAAAAACCAAGAGACAGTTAGGAGACGACTACGGCATGAAGGGCGCTTCTGGAATCGGCAAGGAATGGTTTGAGCAGGCGGCTAACATGGAGGACTATCTGGTAGGCAAGACTGCAGGGGAAGTGACAGGCATTGCCGTGGATGGAGATGGAAAGCCAACGGATCCGGATCTTTTAGCCGGCGTAACGATTTCTGTTGACGGATATCAGACTGCAGCTGTAAAAGCAATGGAGAACGCAAAATAATACAGAGAAATGATTGTGGGACTGCCGGATTTTTGGCAGTCCTTTTTGTTCAATGAGGAAGGCTCAATAGGAAAGTTCATCCTTGACCCGGGTTGATAAAGGGGGATTTTCGTGTTAAGATGTAAGAAAAGTAAGCATAGCAGAGGAGTTCTTATGGATTGGAGGGAATATGATTAAAAAATTTACATTTGGAACCCCAACAGAGACAGAAGCCGTGATCTGTAGGGAGGGGATTGTGGAGCCGGGAGAAAAGGTTCCTTATTTTTCTGTTGCTTCATCTGGCGGGGATCAGGACAAATCCCATGTTCTCACCTACGGTATGGGAGAACAGGATATAGTCTACGGGCTGGGGGAGAACATAAGAGGCATCAACAAACGGGGCTGGCTTTATGAGTCCAACTGTACCGATGATCCCAAGCACACGGAAAGCAAGCATTCCCTGTATGCCGCCCACAATTTCTTCCTGGTGGATGGAACGGAGCGCTTCGGAGTGTTTGTGGATGCGCCCCAGAAGACGGTTTTTGATGTGGGTTACAGTGACAGGGACCGGCTGACGGTGACAGTGGATGAGGGAGGCTTTGTCCTTTATATTGTGGAGGGAGAGAGCCTGCGTCACATAGTAAAGGAGTTCCGTCATGCCATAGGAAGAAGCTACATACCTCCCAAATGGGCCATGGGATACGGCCAGAGCCGCTGGGGATACAAGACTGCCGAGGAGATCCGGCAGGTGGTAAAGAAGCACCGGGACAACCAGGTGCCTTTGGACAGTGTGTACATGGATATTGATTACATGGAGCGGTACAAGGATTTTACGGTGGATGAGGAGAAATTCCCGGATTTCCCCGGGTTCGTAAGGGAGATGAAGGATCAGAAGATCCACCTGGTGCCCATTATCGACGCAGGAGTCAAGATTGAGGAAGGATATGATGTCTACGAGGAGGGCGTGGAGAAGGGATATTTCTGTAAGAAAGAGGATGGAAGGGAGTTTGTAGGCGGCGTGTGGCCGGGCCGGGTCCATTTTCCCGATATGTTGCATGAGGAGGCCAGGCAGTGGTTCGGAAAAAAATACAAGATTCTCATTGACCAGGGCATCGATGGTTTCTGGAACGACATGAATGAGCCGGCGCTGTTCTATGGGGAGGATCACCTGAAGGAAGTGTTTGACCAGCTTAAGGAATATCAGACAAAGGAGCTGGATATCGACACCTTCTTCGGGATGAAGGCTTTGATTCTGGGGATTGCCAATAATCCTGAGGATTACAAGACCTTTTATCACAACTACCGCGGAGAGAGAATCCGCCATGACAAGGTTCACAACCTGTACGGCTACTATATGACAAGGGCGGCCGGGGAGGAATTTGAAAAAATGGAACCGGACAAACGTCTTCTGCTCTTTTCCAGGGCGTCCTACATAGGAATGCACCGGTACGGAGGAATTTGGATGGGAGATAACTGCTCCTGGTGGTCCCATATTCTTATGAACCTTCAGATGCTTCCCGGGCTGAATATGTGTGGTTTTCTCTATACAGGAGCGGATCTGGGAGGATTCGGCGCCGACACCACAGAGGACTTGATGCTTCGATGGCTGGGGCTTGGCATTTTCACGCCCCTTATGCGCAACCACTCTGCCAGGGGAACCAGAAGCCAGGAGTTTTACCGCTTCGGTCACCTGGAGGATTTCCGCAATATTATCGGCCTGCGCTACGGCCTTCTTCCCTATCTGTACAGTGAATTTGTAAAATCCGCCATGACTGACGATATGATGTTCCTTCCTCTGGCATTTGTATATCCGGGGGACGAGACGGCGGCGGTGACGGAGGATCAGCTTATGGTGGGAGAAAGTATGATGATCGCCCCGGTCTATAAGCAGAATGCCAGAGGCCGGTATGTATATCTTCCCGAGGACATGAAGCTGTACCGCCTAAGAAGTACGGATTCCATGGATTCCCAGATTCTGACGGCAGGCCATCACTATGTGAAGGCAGAGCTCAATGAGGTTCTGATCTTCCTGAGGCCGGACCATGTGGTTCCCTTTGGAAAAGGCGGCTGCAATGTGGAGGAGGCGGAGAGCTCGTCTCTGAGACTGCTGCACTTTGTCAGAACCAAGGCAGTATACGACTGGTATCATGACGACGGATTTACAAGGGATGTGGACTTAGAAAAGGGGATTACAAGGATCACGGTGGAGGCCCATGGAACCATAGCTTCTGCCGGAGCCGGAAGGTGCCAGTGGAGTCTGATATAGGGATGTATAAGGGCAGGGAGCTTGTCTCCCTGCCCTTTTAGGCTCTTGAGCAGGAAAGCGCGCACATGGCAGCAGGAAAAATGTAAAATATACTTGACACAATATGTAAAGGGTGCTATACTCAAAAATGTAAAGCAAACTAAACATAAAAGGGAGGCGGCATGAAGAATCGGATTCAGGAGCTGCGCAGGGAGCAGAAGATACGCCAAGAAGACTTAGCGGATGCCGTGGGGGTTACCAGGCAGACGATTATCTCTCTGGAAAACGGAAGGTACAATGCATCCTTGCAGCTGGCATACAAGATTGCCAAGTATTTTGGCAGGCAGATTGAAGATATCTTTTTATTTGAGGAGGAGTGACCATGTGGCTGAATCAGTTATTTACAGATAGTCCTGTTGATTTTGGAAGACGATGTGCGATGAGGGTAAAGGTTGGTGTGGGAATTGCGGTTTTGGGAGCATTATCCATAGGGATAGGGGCTTTCTTCCCGGGAGGCATCCCCATGCTTGCTCTGGAGGAAGGAGCCCGGGAGGCGATCCCGGGGATCTATGAAGGCCTGGGTTTCGGCCTTATGGCAGGAGGGATTGTCAGTGCTTTGAGGAATCTGCGGTACTTGAGATCACCGGAGCTGAGAAAGAAAAAGGAAGTGGAGGAAACCGACGAGAGAAACAGGCTTATAGGCCTTAGATGCTGGGCGTATGCAGGCTATACCATGTTTCTGATCCTGTATGTGGGTGTTATGGCAGGCGGTTTTATCAGCATGACGGTCTTAAAGACTCTCCTGGCAGTTGCGGCGGTGTACAGCATCCTTCTTCTGGCGTTTCGGATGGTGCTCAACAGAACCATGTAGGGAGCAGTGTGGTGACTGCGAAAGTGAAAGCCAGGAGCATATTCGGATCATATCTTGCATCCAAAGCCTGCCCCACCGGGCATTCCCATGAGCTCGGGAAGGCAGCAGTTAAGAAACATACTGAGGGTATTGGAAAGACGGTTGGAGTAGTATGCGAATCCAACCGTTCTTTTATGGATGGGGGTGTCCAGCTTGATCTGAACCAGGCGTCCGTTGTCCAGATCCTCTTTCACAAATTCTTTGATTACGCTGCCCACGCCCAGGCCGATGCGGGCGAACTCAATGAGAAGATCCATGGTGGTGACCTCCAAAAGGTTGTTGGGCTCAATGTGGTTGGAACACATGTAATCGTCAAGATACCGCCTGGTGATGTTGGATTGATCTAAAAGCATAATGTTGCCTGTCTGGAACACATCGGCGCCGGCGCCTTCCCGAAGCTTTAGATTCTCTAAGTAGGTGGGGGAAGCCACAAAGATATCCTCGATCTCTATAATAGGAAGAAAGACCATATTTTTTTGAGGCTTAGGTTCCGCTACCAGGCCTAAGTCGATCTTCTGCTGCTCCAGCATGTCCATGGTCTGGGTGGTGGACTGGCTTTCGATGGTGATCTTGACATGGGGATACTGTTCGATAAAATTCTTCAGATAGGACACCATGATGTAGCGGCACAGAGTGGTGCTGCCTCCGATGCGGATGTGGCCCATATGAAATTCCCTGGCACGCTTCAGCTTCAGCTCGCCGTTTGCAATCTCGCCGAAGGCGCGGCAGGTATGCTCGAAAAGGATTTTTCCTTCTTCCGTCAGCTGGACTCCCCTGGAATTCCTGGAAAATAAGGTGGTGTGCAGGCTGTCCTCCAGCTTGCCTATGGCTTTGCTGATAGCGGGCTGGCTGATATAGAGCTCTCTGGCGGCCTTTGAGATATTGCCTGCCCTGGCCACCTCATAAAATATCTTATACTGGGACAGATTCTGTTCCATAGAAATCCTCCGTTTATAACCGGTTGTTATAATAAATATGAGTATTATATATTGTTAGTATAACAGCGGCCATGGTATAATACAACCATCAAATTGGAATTTGGAGGAACATCATGTCTGTCGGCAAAATTTTTAAATTTCACAATGATCTGGACACGGACCAGATTATTGCGTCTCAGTATCTTCTTCTGCCCACCATCGATGAGATGAAAGTACATACCTTTGAATCGCTGGATCCGGAATTTCCCCACAAGGTGAAGCCGGGAGACTTTGTTGTGGGCGGTGAGAATTTCGGGTGCGGTTCATCCAGGGAGCAGGCCCCCAGTGTTCTTAAGGCTCTGGGCGTTAAGGCTGTGGTGGCCAAGTCTTTTGCAAGGATTTTTTACCGCAATGCCATCAACATCGGCCTGCCGGTGATTGTCTGCAAAGAACTGCCTGACGCAGTGGAGGATGGGGATGAGATGGAACTGTCCCTTCTGGAGGGAACGGCCCATGCCAAAGGGCGTACCTATCCCTGTACCAAGCTGCCGCCCTATATGCAGGAGATTTTGAATCAGGGCGGCCTCATTGCATCGCTGAACAAAGAGGGGGAATGATTATGGGAATGACCATTGCAGAAAAGATTATCGCCCTGGCGGCTGGAGTGCCTCAGGTAAAGGCCGGTGATATCCATACGGTGAACTTAGACCGGATGATGAGCAACGATGGAACCACTCATCTGACTGTGGATATGTACAATAACAAGCTGAAGAATCCGCGGATTGCAGATCCCAAGAGGATGGTGTTTATCGTAGATCACAACATGCCCTGCGACAGTCCGAAGACAGCTGCATCTCAGAAGAAGATGGGGGATTTTGCCAGGAAGAACGGAATTGATTTCTGGGAAGGCAGGGGTGTGTGCCATCAGATTATGATGGAACACTATGTGTGTCCGGGAGAGCTGATCTTCGGGGCGGACAGCCATACCTGCACCTATGGGGCCCTGGGAGCCTTCGGAACCGGGGTAGGGTGTACGGATCTTCTCTACGGCATGGTGACGGGAACCTCCTGGGTTCTGGTTCCTGAGACCATCAAGTTCAACCTTACAGGAAGGCTGAGGGAGGGGGTGTATCCCAGGGATCTGATGCTGACCATCATCGGGCAGATCGGCGCCAGCGGGGCCAGCTACCAGGTTATGGAATTCTGCGGCGATGGAGCCGGGACCTTAAGCGTGGACGACCGCATGGTTCTGTGCAACCTGGCGGTGGAGGCAGGGGCCAAGACTGCCATCTTTGAGGCGGATCACATTGCTCTTTCCTGGCTTAAGGCCAGAGGACGCAGTCCCAAGGCTGTGTTTAAAAGCGATGAGGATGCGGTCTATGTAAAGGAGTATACCTTCGATCTGTCAGAGATCCGGCCTGTGGCGGCACGGCCTGACTTTGTAGATGATGTGGTTCCTGCAGAGGAGGTATGCGGGGTACGGATTGACGAGGCCTTCTTAGGCTCCTGCAACAACGGGCGTATCAATGATCTGAGAGTTGGCGCATCCATATTGAAGGGACGCAGCGTCTGCGATCACGTGCGGTTTTTGGTGGTTCCGGCAAGTGATCAGGTGTATCTTCAGGCATTGGAGGAAGGGCTCATTGACACATTCATGAAAAGCGGTGCCATAGTCATGAATCCCAACTGCAGTGTGTGCTGGGGAAGCTGCCAGGGGGTTATTGGGGAAGAGGAGGTTCTGATCAGCACGGGCACCAGGAATTTTAAAGGCCGTGCCGGGCATCCAAGCTCCAAGGTGTATCTGGCCTCTGCTGCCACTGTGGCGGCATCTGCGGTGAAGGGAGAGATCTGTACGGCGGACATGCTGTAGGCGTTGGAAACCATTTCAATCAACATAGCTTGGGGGCAGTTTTGGGGCAGTCAGGGAGACGCCCTGGACGCGGCCATGCCCCTTATGGAAAACGAGGAATAACATGGAACAATTTACAGGAAAAGTCTGGGTTCTTGGGGATGACATTGACACAGACATTATTATTCCCACGGAATACCTGGCACTTAAGACAATCGAAGATATGAAACAGTACGGATTTTCTCCTCTGAGACCGGAGCTTGCGGCAAAGATAGGGAAAGGCGATATCATTGTGGCCGGAAGGAATTTCGGCTGCGGTTCCTCCAGAGAACAGGCCCCGGAGGTGATCAAGGCTCTCGGGATCCGCTGCATCATCGCCAAATCCTTTGCCCGTATCTTTTTCCGCAATTCCATTAACAACGGGCTTCTTCTTATGGAACAGCCGGATCTCTATGATGATATGGAGGAAGGGGGAGAGATTACGGTGACGGTAAACCAACATATTCTGTATAAAGGAAAGAATTATCCTATCGCTGCGCTTCCCCATAACCTGGTGGAGATTATAGAAGCCGGAGGTTTGGTGAAAGCCATGAGAATCCGCAACGGCTTAGGCAATGAGCATTAGAGGAGGAAGACGATGGGGCAGACAATCATTGAAAAGATTATTTCCCGCAATACAGGCAGTTTTCAGGTAAAGCCCGGGGATATTGTGACCTTGTCTGTGGACAGGGTTATGGTTGATGATATTATGATTCCTTTTATTGTGGATAAATTCCGCGAAATGGGATTTACGAAGGTCTGGGATCCGGACAAGGTGGTAATGATCTACGACCATCTGGTACCTGCCAGCCAGCTAGACGACATCCGGCATTACAAGGCTGGGGATGAATTTGCAAGAGAATATGGAATTAAACATGTTCACCGAAGTGATGGCATCTGCCATCAGCTGATGACCGAGGCCGGCTATGTGAAGCCGGGGGATGTGGTGTTCGGCACAGACAGCCACACGACCACCTACGGTTGTGTGGGGGCATTTTCTACAGGCATCGGCTACACGGAGATGGCTGCCATTCTGGGGACGGGAAGCCTGTGGGTGAAGGTGCCCGAGACCATTAAGATTATAATAGAAGGAACCCTTCCTGAAAATGTGATGTCAAAGGATGTGATTCTTAAGATTATCGGGGATCTGGGGGCTGACGGGGCCACCTACAAGGCATTGGAGTTTGCCGGTTCCGGTGTGGAGCACATGAGCATCAGCAGCCGTATGACCATGGCCAATATGGCTATCGAGGCGGGGGCCAAGTGTGCGCTGTTTACCCCGGATGAGAAGACGGCCCGGTATTGTGAGATAGAGCTGGATGAATTCCAGAAGCAGTTAAAGGGAGATGAGGACGGAATCTACTACAAGGTACTTACCTACCGGGGAGATGAATTTGTCCCGGTTATGGCCTGTCCCTCCCAGGTAGACAAGATTCGGGATGTGAAAAGCCTTGAGGGAATAAGCATCGACCAGGTGTTTATCGGCTCCTGCACCAACGGCCGTCTGGAGGATCTGGCTGCAGCCGCCAAGATTCTGGAAGGCAAAAAGGCGGCCCCCTTTGTAAAACTGATTGTGACACCGGCCAGCAGGAAGGTCTATGAGGAGGCGGCGGCCTGCGGTATCTTAAAAACACTGATTCAGGCGGGAGCCGTGGTCACCCATCCGGGGTGCGGGCTGTGCTGCGGCCGGACCGGCGGGATTCTTTGTGATGGAGAGCGGGTAGTGGCCACTAACAACCGGAATTTCCTGGGACGCATGGGAACCTCCAAGGTGGAGATCTACCTTGCTTCCCCGGCAGTGGCTGCTGCCTGTGCGGTGGCTGGAAAAATTGTTTCTCCATAACAGGGAGCTTAAGGCGCTTTGAATAGTCAAAGCGCCTTTTTGAAATGAAGAACCTGCTTGAGGAGATCAATGCCTTGACGGAGCAGATCAAACAGATAGGGAAAAGGTTATCAGGCGATTGACGAGTTGATCCAAGATGCAGCTTACCGTACTAAGCTGTAACAGATCAACACGGCAGGGGCTGCTGCATTGATGGTTAGAAAGCTGTCAGTGCAGCAGCCCTTTTTTATGCTTTTGTGCCATTTTATCCTTTAAGGCGCAGAAATGGGAAATAAAATTTAACACTAATGTAATATATATGTAAAATATAATAGAAAAAAATCAATAAAAAAGAAACATAATTCCTCATAATAATTCGTATATTATTAATAGATAATATAAATATGTAAAATTTACCGCAGTGAAATATGCCGAATCTTGGCTTTTGGCATTGACTTTTTGTAAGTGCTTCCCATATAATAGCCACAATTACCGGGGAAATAGATATAAAAGTGGGAGAATTATACCATTTTTAACCTATTTTTTGAGGAAAAAGGAGAAAAAGGAGTATTATGATAAAAACGCATGGCAACACCAGAGGAATCGTGTATGTGCTGTCGGTGCTGGCCATTATTGCACTGACCTTCAGCGGTTTTGGGGGAAGCGGCAGAGAAGGGCTTACGGCCTTTGCAGAAACTTCCTCCCCGGAGTTTTTGGAATCAGCCCGCCAGGGAAGCCTTGTGGTTGGTTATATGATGGAAAAAGATGCCAGACAGAAGAAGGACGCCTTAAAAGAACAGCAGGAATCCATGAAGGAAGGGTCTTACAGGGCAGAGAACCATGAGAGCCTCCAGGCCAATGAGAGAACAGAGAACCATGAGAGCTCCCAGGCCCATGAACGAATTGGGACCTATGAAAAGCCAGAGACAAAGGGCGCAGAGCAGGAGCTTACCAATGAGGATTACCAGGTGCTCTTAAAGATTGTGGAGGCGGAGGCGGGGGTCTGTGACAGCAAGGGGAAGATTCTCGTGGCCAATGTGGTTTTGAACCGGGTCCGCAGCAAGGAATTTCCCGATACGATCCAGGAGGTAGTATATCAGCCTTCCCAGTTTTCGCCGGTGAGCAACGGCAGTATTAATACATGTGAGGTGACCAGCCAGACCGTGGACTGTGTCAACAGGGCTTTGGCTGGGGAGGATTACTCCCAGGGCGCTTTGTATTTCATGAACCGGGGGGCATCCAAAACCGGCGCAGTCCGATGGTTTGATGGACGCCTTACCTTCCTGTTCAGCCACCAAAGCCATGAATTTTTCAAATAGGGATTGTGGACATACCGGTTTTTAGTGTATACTTAAAAGAAAAATGAAGGAGGCGCAAACATGATTTTTGATTTTGCAGCAAACTTGGATTTCTACAGGAACCTGGGAATAGAAGGAAGATATGCAAAGGCGGTGGATTTCTTAAAAAGCCACGATTTAAAGACCCTTGCCAACGGAAAGTATGAGATCGACGGGAAGAATGTCTATGCCAATGTTATGGATTATGACACCATCCCCTGGGAGGAGGCCTCATACGAGGCTCATAAGGATTATACGGATATTCAGTACATCATTGAAGGATGTGAGGTCATGACCTATGCGCCTGTGGATCAGCTGACAGTCTCCGTTCCCTACAATGCAGAAAAAGACGTGATGAAGTTCGACAACTCCGTGGCGGGGCTTAAGGCCGCCGTACATGCAGGAGAATTCATGATCTTTAACCCATGGGATGGCCATAAGCCCAAGGCGGCAGATGGGACACCAGGGTATGTGAAGAAGATCGTGGTTAAGATTAAAGAGAATTAAGAAAAAGGCCGCTGTTCGGTGAGAAACCGTTCAGCGGCCGTTGTAGTATATGAGGCAAGTAACCAGATCAGGTTAAGCGGCGGCCCAGGGCTCCCAATGGTCGTGGCCGGACAGAACCCGGCAGGGGGTGTAGAGGGAAAGCTCCTCCTCCTTGAGCCGATGGATCCAGTCCGGGCGGGAATCCGGGTCTGCTCCCGGACCGAAGCTGCCGAACTCGGCGTAAAAGCTTGTCCTGCGGGCCTCAGGCTTGTTCCAGTCGTTCCAGCCCTCAGGATGGATATGGCGGTCCATATAGCAGTTGATCAGCACGGTCTTGGCATATTCCCGCCAGGGCCTTCCAAGGTAAACGGTATGGGGAGGGCAGTCGCTTAGGAAGCGGCAGTCCTTCATCACATAGCCGTAATCCTGGCCCATGGGGGTGGAGGCGGCGGTGACATAGCCGTTGATTGGTCTGCCTATGTCTTTGGAGAAGAAAACGCAGCCTTCAAAATAGGCAGTCGCACTGCCGAAGATAAAATCAATATCTCCCTCAATATAGCAGTTCCGGTAATAGTGGCGTCCGTTGATTCTGGGGGCAAACTGCTTAGGCCCTACAAAACCGTTGACCTCGATCTCCTTGGGAGGGAGAGGGCCGGTAAAGAGGGTGTCCTGGCCGCCGAGAAGCCTGCAGTTATCAAAGAAAAGCCGGTCCCCATCTCCGTAGACCGCCAGGGCCTGTCCCACATCCGGGCCTTTGCCGGCACTGTTGGCTATGGTCAGATTGCGGAAGGTGATATCGTGGGCATCGATGAGACAGGAATAGGTGCGGAAGGTGCCTCTCTTTTGCCCATCCTCCATAATCATCCGTGCATAGAGGTCATAGGTTATGACCGTGTCGTCCGCGGACTCCCCCAAAAAAATCACATGAGGCCGGGTCACAGAGAGCCGTTCTCTGTAGATGCCTTTGTGAATAAATATGGTAACCAAGCCTGTATAATCTTCGGGGATGGATGACAGGGCGGCAGTGATGGTGGTGTAAGCTCCTTCCCCCTTGGGGGCTACATGGATGGTCTGTTCTTCATGAAAATGTTTCATATGAAATCCTCCTGGTATCTTTAATTATATCGGAAAAAGATAAAAAAGAAAGTAATTGACTTTTTCTTCACAAAGTGAGATAATAAAACCAAATTTCGATTTTATTTAAGGAGGATTTTAGAATGTCAACAAAAGCTTATTATCCAATTACAGAAATTGGATCAGGAAAGCCGGGCTTTTCCACTACCAGATCAATTATCGAAGCTGCTTTCTACGGGAACAATGTGGTTAAGGTTAATACCTTGAAAGAGGCTTATGAGTTAGCAAAGAATTCTCCGGGAAC
>JAAWHU010000161.1 GCA_022796015.1 Hungatella sp.
TCGATTCCCATCACCCGCTTACGAGTCTGTAGCTCAGCTGGATAGAGCAACGGCCTTCTAAGCCGTGGGTCGGGGGTTCGAATCCCTTCAGGCTCGTCTCATATGGATAGATGAAGAGTCGTCCTATGACTATGGTGGGTATAGCGCAGTTGGTTAGCGCGCCAGATTGTGGCTCTGGAGGCCAAGGGTTCGAATCCCTTTATCCACCCTAATTCCTTCGGGAATTATTTTTTTATCCAAAAGTATTTTTGGGCTATCGCCAAGCGGTAAGGCACAGGACTTTGACTCCTGCATTTCGTTGGTTCGAATCCAACTAGCCCAGCTCTTAAAAACCTTGTAAATATGGGAAAAAGCCCGTATTTATCAGGTTTTTTGCGTTTTCAGGGTTAAGCGTCAGGACATCGCCAGTTCTTCTTTTTTGCATGTAGCTATTAGATAATTGCGAAATTCAAAATTGAAAGAATATTATGACCATATATTTCATCCAAATATTCGGCTAAGTTTTGAGTTTCGCAATTACCTAAATAGGAAGGGAGATGAGACGAGATGGCTGGAATCGCCGTTCTTCTGCCGGATAAGATTCTGGACCGGCAGGCAGAGGAGATTATTAAAAAGAGTAGGAATCATGTGGTTTATGTAAAGGAGACCGGAATTGACACCATCGTTCAGGAGGCTCGAAAGGCTATTAGAAAAGGCGCTAATATTGTGATTGCCGGAGGGAGACAGGCGGCTGCCATAAAAAATCACACCAATATACCGGTGGTTGAGCTTCAGCTGACAGCACAGGAACTGGGACTTCTGGTGGTAAAGGCTAAAAAGATTATAAAAAGGAAAAATCCCGTAATCGGCATTTTTTTCTGGAAGGGCATGGTGTGTGACACATCCAATTTTAATGAGCTGTTTGGTGTGAAGATACTTCGTTATGACTTAGATCACAAAGATACCTGGTTCGATTGTGTAGATGATGCCATTACAAAAGGAATCAATTTTGTAATCAGTGAGGAGCCATGTGTTAATTACGCTAATCAGAAAGGAATTCCGGCGCTCTTATATAACACCACAGGGGAATCCCTTAGTATCGCTATGAGACATGCGGAGAAGATTTACTTTGCATCCAGAATCGAGCAGCAGAATTATGCCCAGTTTGTCTCTGTACTGGACAGTTCCTTTCATGGGATTATAAAGACCGGGGAGGATGGCAGCATTCTTCTGATGAACCGGATGATGGAACAGATTCTGGCAGTATCTTCCGAACAGCTTTTAGGAACCCATATTACAGAAGTGCTTACTGGTCTGGATCAAGAGCTGTTTAAGAAAGTCCTGGACGGAACCAGGGAGAATTACTCTACCTTTATCCATGCCAATCTGCAGGCGCTGGTGGTGGTAGTGGAACCTATTGTGGTGGATGGCCACGGCGTTATCGGAACGATTGTATCCTGCAACAAAATCAAGCGCATGGACTGGGACAGAGAAGAAAACATGAGAGAACAGTTTCTGCGGGGATTTGTGGCAAAGGGAAGTTTAGATGATCTGGCTGCCAAGATGCCCAGCTTAAAGAATGTGGTGGAACAGGCCAAACTCTATGCCCAGTCTTCCAGTCCCATTTTGGTGGAAGGAAAGACCAACCAGGAATTGGAGGATTTATGTCAGGGAATCCATAATTACAGTCTCAGAAAAAACGGTCCTTTTCTTGTAGTCAATGTAGCAGGCATCCGGGAAGAAGATCAGATGCGGATTTTGTTTGGGGAAGGTGCAGACAGAGGCCTTATGGAGCAGGCAAACCACGGAACCATTGTCATACGGGCCATCGACAAACTGACTTTAAATTCCCAGTACCATCTTCTGCAGATCATAAGAAAAAAGCGCAATGCAACTTCCATCTTAGATAACGACAATGTGCAGGAAATCGATACCAGAATTATCGGGTGTACGTCCAAGAATCTGTTGGAACTAAAGAAAAAAGGAAGGCTGAGAAATGACCTTTATTATCTGCTTCATACCTTTTGCTTGTCGGTTCCGGAATTTTCAGAGAGAAAGCAGGATGTAAGACTTCTTGCACAGGAGTATACACACAGGTATATGAATCTGTATTCCAGGTTTCATATTATAACAGATGATGCTATAAAAGCTATTGTAGATTATTACTGGGAAGGTAATGACTTACAGCTTGAGGCATTCTGCGAACGGCTGGTGCTCACGGTAGGGTCCCGAAAGATAACAAAAGAAATTGTGAAATCCCTGTTGGATGAGCTTTACGGACATAAGGGCAGGGAACTCTTTGAAGAGCCGCCGGAGGAAGAACGGGGAAACAGGGAATTGGAAAAACTGAAATGGGCTTTGGAGCAGTATGGCGGAAACCGGATTCTTACAGCCAAATCTTTAGGAATCAGTACCTCCACATTATGGCGGAAAATGAAAAAGTATCATTTGGTATAGGATTTCAAATTGCAATATGTTTGATAGGAATGCAATGAGTTTGAAATAGATAAATTTCAATAAAGAGATTATATATTTTTTTTATAAAATGTATAATCTCTTTTTGTTTTTTGTGTCAATGGTACAAAATCATATATTTGTTTATAATAAAACACAAAATATTGATAATAAATGAAAGCATTCTGGTGATATGTCAAGAACTTTTTGAAAAAGATTTTGATATGTTTTTCAGAAAAAAGGGTAACTTTAACAGACCTTCGGTATGTTTTACGCA
>JAAWHU010000057.1 GCA_022796015.1 Hungatella sp.
GAGGGACATTTGCCGCGCCGGTCCTTAGCTCGTGTCTTTTGCGAGCTTAGTACCGCTGCTGCGGCAACCTAAGCGAAAGCGGTCCCGAATGGGAATACAAGTCCCTCCCGGACGGCCTTCCTGCCAACCCTGAACGAAAAAGCATGCTTTTTCGATAGGAATGTCCAGTTGAGTATTGTATTTTAAAAATGATAGCAATATCGCCCACAATGTTTCCGTTAAGCTCGGCAACCCACATTTGGCTGCCTTCTAAATCTCTATAAAGCTCTGCCATTCCTTCCAGCATTTCCTTTTCATAAAAGCCATTAAAATTATACTGCTTCTCATAAAGCTTATATTGAAAATAGCAGACCATGCTGGGATCTCCTGGTTTGTATGTACGAATAGAGATCTCCGGATTCATTCCTGCATACATCCTTTATCATGTTTTTATAAATCAAATATAGTTATTTCTGAGAAGAAGAATCTCGCGGCCGTATCCATCCAGTTCATTGGGAGTCTCCAGATAAAAAGGCAGCTCTCTTAAGGCAGGGTGGTTGATGATCCGCACCATAGCATCCAGGCCTATATGTCCTTCACCGATTCTGGCGTGGCGGTCCTTGTGGGCGCCCAGGGGATTCTGGCTGTCGTTGAGGTGAATGGCTTTCAGATGGTTTAAGCCGATAACCTGGTCAAAATGATCCAGCACCTCATCCAGATGATTGACAATATCATATCCGCCGTCCCACACATGGCAGGTATCCAGGCAGACTCCCATGTGCTCCTTCAAATCTACCCGGTCAAGAATCTTACGCAGTTCCTCGAAGTTGCGGCCGATCTCACTTCCCTTGCCGGCCATGGTTTCCAGGAGAACCGTGGTGTGCTGTTCAGGCTTTAACAGGGTATTGAGCATGTGGGCAATATGGGTGATGCCGGCTTCTGCACCTTGGCCTACATGGCTTCCGGGATGGAAGTTATAACAGCAGCCAGGCGTGTATTCCAGGCGGTTTAAATCGTCCTCCATGGTGTTTTTGGCGAACTCTCTTAAGCCCTCATCTTTTGAGGCGGCGTTGAGGGTGTAGGGGGCGTGTGCCAGAATCCGGCCGATGCCGTGTTCCTTGGCATACTCAAGAAAGGCAGCTATGTCAGAGGGATTTATGGCCTTGGCTTTGGCGCCTCTGGGGTTGCGGGTAAAAAACTGAAAGGTGTTGGCATTGATTTTCACTGCATCCTTTCCCATGGCAAGGTAGCCTTTGGAAGAGGAGAGATGACAGCCTATTGTCAGCATAGGGATACCTCCATAAATTTGATGATGTTTCCTTGTCCATGGAAGGTATTGTATCAGCAGGCAATCAGGAAAGTCAAGATTATGAGAGGATTCAGATATTGATTTTATAGAGCCGCCGTAGTACAATCGACACAGATAAATCCGCAGTTAAACCGAAGATACAAGATATTTAAGGATGATCAGGAGAGGAGGTTTATGAACGGATGCACTGGAAGTTAAAGGTATGGGAATATGGTAAGATTGGGAGTGCTGAGATAGAGGCAGCGCCGCTGACCCTTTTTGTGGGTGATAATAACAGCGGGAAAAGTTATCTTATGTCACTTCTCTGGGGAATCCAGAATTTTGGAGTCAAGACATTGATCGACACCACAAAGGAACAGGATTTAAAAGAAGAATACGTGGTTATGGATTGGGTGAGAAGTCAGGTAACTGCTGCATGGAAAACCGGCAGCAGCATTGCTTTCATAGGTGAAATAGCCAATGAATTACAGGCAGTTTTAGACAGAAGATTGAAAAGAAATAAAGATAAACTAATCCAAAGAATCTTTAACAGTCAGACTGTAAAAATAAAAGATCTGCAGATAGAATTAATAGATTTGGATAAAGTTTCCTTGAAAATAGCAAGTAATCGTGGGATAGACAAAACAGAGGGACATCTGATTTGGACATCTGACAGAGTTAGGATGATAGGTATGCCGTTTTCTGACGAAAGACTTGAACTATTAAAAGATACCTTCGATTGGTTTATATTTTATTTGATTTTTTCCATGGTACTGGAGATAGACATTGGCGACACAATCAGCCTAAACCAAAATATCTATCTTCCCGCATCAAGAACCGGGTTTATGCTTACAAAAGATATCATTAACAAAGTGGGAAGAAATACAGCATTTAACATAGAATTAGAATCAGAGAGACTCTCCCCCTTTACACGGCCTGTAAATCAGTTCTTGGATGTGATGGATGATCTGACATTAGAGGAAAGAGGCAGTGAAAGATTTAAAGACATAACCGAATATTTAGAGAGCGGGATGGCCGAGGGAACTCTCGAATTAAGCACCTTGCCAAACAGAGAGGTTTCCTATATCCCCTCCGGGCAGACAGAGGGACTTCCTCTCAGGACAGTATCGGCAGTTGTAACAGAGCTGTCGCCTCTGATTCTAATACTGAAACACAAGCGACATCTGAACACCATTTTTTATGAAGAGCCTGAAATGTGCCTTCATCCCCAGCTTCAGCAGAAAATGGGGAAAGTCATATGCGAACTGGTGAATAATCGGCTGAATCTGATTGTGACCACACACAGCGACCTTATTTTACAGCATATTAACAATATGATCCGCCTGGCCAGACGGGAGGATAAAGAGACGTTGTGCCGTCAATTTGGCTATAAGGAAGATGATTTGCTGAGAGCAGAACAGGTAAAAGTTTATCAATTAAAATCTCAGGCTGACGGTGAATCATCGGTGGAAGAACTGTTATGCGGTGAGAACGGATTTGCGATTCCTTCCTTCAATGATGCTCTTGACAGGATTATGGATGAAGCGTATACCATTCAGGAGTAAGAGGTATGAAAAGAGACAGAAGAGAATTTATTATAAACGAGCTGATGATGCCGGGGTTTATGGAGAATATGGATGATAAGATACTTTTAGAAGAAAAAGAGGAGTCTGGAAGAAGCAAGCTGAATGTGCAGCTGATGTCAAAGGAAAATCTGTGTATTGCCAATGTGGATAGGAAACATACGGATCTGAGTTTCTTTCAGGACATCAAAGACAAATCCATGAAAAAAAGGGTGGATCATATTATTTTTGAGCATCAGGGTATGGAAAAGTGGAGACTGCATTTGATCGAGATGAAAGGAAGTGTACAGTCTTCAAAATGGGTGGAAATAAAGGGAAAATTCCGGGCCAGCTATCTCTTATCTCAGGCAATAGCAGGAATTCTGGAGCTAAACATTGAAGAAACCATAATGTACACCACATTTGAAAAAGTACAATTTAGTCCTTCAAAAACCATGCCCTCGGCGAGGAGGGTACCGACGGGAATTCCTCTGAGTAAAATGGAACAAGAATGGAGCGGGCAGACTTTTGGGATAAATCTGGGAGAACATTTACCGTTTAAACATGAGCCTATTCAGATGAGGAGAAATGAAGAGGGGATACTGGTTGGAGATCTGACAAAATAATGGCGTAACAACTGTAAATATGTATACCCTTTCAGACAGTCACATGAAAAACCATCATAAAGAACGGAGACATTTATGAAATATACATGCTGTATTTTTGATCTGGATGGCACCTTAATCAACACGGTCCATGCACTAAATAGAACCATAGACATGACTCTTGCACATTTCGGCTGCGGCCCCATTGACCAGGCCCATACCAAGGTGTTTGTAGGAGATGGCTATAAAGAATTTGTAAAGCGGGCCCTGATTTACCGAGGAGACACAGATCTTACCCTCCTTGAGGAGGCGCTGCCGCTGTACTGCAGGTTATTTGAGGATAATTGCCTCTACCGGATTGAGGCCTACCAGGGTATGAGGGAACTGCTGGACTGGGTGAAGGAGAGAGGAATGAAGATTGCGGTGCTGACCAACAAGGCCCACGCCCAGGCCGTTGCCTGCATTGAGACGGTCTACGGAAAAGGGTATTTTGACCTGATTACAGGGGAGGGGCCGGGCATGAAGAGAAAACCCGACCCCCAGGGAGCCCTGTACACGGCCCGCAGCCTTGGGGCAGAACCAGGGGAATGCCTGTATCTGGGGGATACCAACACGGATATGAGGACAGGGTTGGCAGCAGGCATGGACACGGTGGGAGTTACCTGGGGATTTCGAGGCAGGGAAGAGCTGGAGGAATTCCATCCCAGGTTTATTGTAGATGACCCCAGGGAGGTGATCTCCATACTGGAGAAGCCCGAGGCATACTAAGGCTGTCATGCCGGCGGGGCCAGGCGGCCATGAGTCCGACATGACAGCCGGTTTATGGCGTATTTGATGGTTCGGTCCAGATTTGGCTCAGAATATCTTTTAAGACAAGAAAAGCATCTTCATGGCCGTATCCGTGTTCCCGCTTTAACCGGGAGAGCATTTCCTTTAGCTTGGGCACATAAGCATTGACGTCCACCACCTCCTGTGACAAACCGCTTCTTTTTCTCGCCTGAAACAGGCTGTTTCCTAAACTCATAATTCGTACCTCCTGAATATTTATTGCAGTAGTCCGCTGAAAATAAGTATAAAGGAAGGCAGGACAAAAATCTACCGGCGCCGCGTTCCATTTGTGCCCGGTTTTTTAACATGGACAGAAGCCCGGGCCCCCGGATGCACATTGGGCTGCATATTTTGTGACGGCCGGCTTGTGAAAGCGAGAGGTTTGTGATAGCATGAAAAAAATAGGTAAGGGGAAGAGGGATGTGAAAAACATATGAAGAGACACATATTACTGGATTTGCTGGTTACCTTTATGAAAATCGGCCTGTTTACCTTTGGAGGCGGTTATGCCATGATCTCCATGATTGAGAGCTGCTGTGTGGAGAAGAAGAAATGGATTTCCCATGATGATATGATGAATATTACCGTGATTGCCGAATCCACTCCAGGGCCCATTGCCATTAACTGCGCAACCTTTATGGGGTATGAGCAGGCAGGGTTTTTGGGGGCATTGGCTGCTACTGTGGGCATAATTCTGCCTTCCTTTGGGGTGATTTACGGGATTTCCATGCTTCTGGACAATGTTCTTGAGATCACCTGGATTGCCAATGCTTTTCAGGGAATTAAGATTGCCGTGGGAATCCTGATTCTGGATGTGGCTGTTACCATGATTAAAAAAATGCCGAAAAAGCCCATGGCCCGTCTGATTATGTGGGTCTCCTTTGCTGCCATGTTCTTTATCAACATGTTCCATTTGAAATTCTCATCCATAGGGCTTATGATGGCAGCGGCTGCCGTAAGCCTTGCTGTCTTTGCCATGGGAGGCAAAGACAGTCAAAAAGACGGCTCAGGCTGGCCGGAGGGGGCAGGAGAGAAGGGCAGCCAAGGGACGAAAGGCGGTGAAAGGAAATGATTTATCTTCAGCTGTTTCTTGGATTTTTGCGTGTGGGGTGCTTTGCCTTCGGAGGCGCATATGGGGCAATTCCTCTGATCCGGGATGTGGTGCTTTCCTACGGATGGCTGACAGACGAGGCACTGACCTATATGATTGCCGTCAGCGAAAGTACGCCGGGCCCCATTATGGTGAATCTTGCTACATATATAGGAAGTACCCAGGGAGGACTTTTAGGGTCTGTCATCGCCACATTTGCAGTGATCTTTCCCTCGTTTATGATTATACTGCTGGTTATTACGGTTCTCAAAACCTTCCTTGGAAATCCCTATGTCCAGGCAGTTCTGCAGGGTCTTAAACCCTGTATGATTGGGATTATTCTTGCCACCGGCGTCTATATGACAGTTAATAACTGCATTCCGCTGGCAGAGAACTCTTCTTTCAATAGAAAGGCCATGGTGGTCACCGTGATTCTTGCCGCCTTAATGACAGGGGTAAAGAGGAAACGGAAAAAGAAAATGTCCCCCATTGCGCTGATTATAGCAGCAGCGGGGGCGGGAATTGTCGTGTTCGGGATAGTTTAAGACATACTCAACAAACAACCACCCGCTATGCGGGTGCGCGGCAGAGGTTATACAACAATCACCTTTCCATGGATAATAGATGTGTCCAAGCTACGATTAAAGAAAGCCAATGACTTTTTGGCGCAGGAAGGATAGGAAGTCTCAGGGCTGTGCCCGAAAGGTTTCGGAGTATCCATCTGTCCCGGGCCGGCAGTATGGATGGCGGTGCCGAATTGTAATATTATTTTTATTGAAATTTCCCCTAAAATACGTTATAATAACCATTAATTAGAAGAGCATGGCATCATGCTCTTTTTTCCGGTACAAAGACAAGGAGGCATAAGACAGCTATGGAGGACACAGAGCGCAGCCAGATGAAGGAACTGATTCAGGAGATTAAAAAAGGTCTGCTGAACTGGTATGATTTTAAGCCGGGTTCCAGGGCATTGTATATAGGGGATATGAGGAGGGAAGAAAGAGGCTTTTGAAGCTTCTGGATCATGGACGGGATTTGGCAGCCCACGGCATTGGGGTCATTGACGCCAGGATGGAGAAGGATGTGTATGTGATGCCCTATGTGAAGGAGGAGTCAGGACAGCTTTATCTGAAACGCCTTCTGCATACAGACAGGGAAGCATTTTTTGAAGAGATGGATCATTTTCGTGACCTGATCCTTCAATCTTCGGAGATCATGGAGCCTGATAAGGGGGACGGAATGGGATTTTTTGGCGCAGCTGCGCAAGGAGAAGGAGCTGGCTCCCTATCACAAGGCATGCCGGAGGGATGGGGAGGCTCTCAACACCAACCGGCAGAGAATGAATTATTCGGCAAAGGAGTACGACAGGCTGTTTGTAACTATTTTCCACAACGCAGACACGAGAAAGCTGATCCTCTTTGGAGCCGGCGGATTTGCCAAACGGTTCCTGGGGCTGTACGGAAAGGATTAATTATGTTTCCGTCATGAAACAGCTGGATGATATGGGAGTGAGGGAGTACAGCATCTTCGACCCCACCAGGGATTATCCCAGAAAGAGAAAGCCTGTGGCCTGCGGTCTGGAAAATCCAGGGAAGAAGAAGGAGAAGAAATACCACACCGGGTATATTGCGGGAGCATTTGACCTGTTCCATGTGGGGCACCTCAACATGTTCAAGAGAGTCAAGGAGCAGCACGGAGCGGAAATGGTATTTTTCCCTTATACTGAGGGCACAAGCTCTACAAAGATCAAGGCGCTGATCGAGAAGAAATTATCGTAAACTTGAGAAATGTGTCCGATTGTGGTAGGATAAGGTGTATAATCCTGCCAATACCAAGGATAGAGGGAGAAATTATGAAGACGAAACTAAGCCTGTTTTTGGTTTGTGCCGCGTTGGCAAGCACAACGGGGTGCAAGCGATATGAACGGATGGATGAGCCGGTTACCACGCCTGCTCCGGTGGTGGTGACGAGAGGCCGGGACGAGAAGGAGACGGAGGAGACTCAGGAGGAGATATCGGAGGTACAGATCCATGTGACCACAGAGCCCAGGAGAAACCGTCCCGCCCCCATAAAGGTAAAGGGAATCTATATTTCTGCTTATGTAGCCGGAACCCAGAGCATGATGGACGATATTATCAGGCATATTGATGAGACGGAGATCAATGCCGTGGTGATCGACGTAAAGGA
Source organism: Hungatella sp. (assembly GCA_022796015.1). Lineage (GTDB taxonomy): Bacteria > Bacillota > Clostridia > Lachnospirales > Lachnospiraceae > UBA3402. Next base: position 7,540 of record JAAWHU010000057.1, read on the forward strand.
CGACAACGGAAGAATCACCTTTGCCATGGATACTCCCATGGTAAATGAGATCGGCGCCGTGAAAAAGTTTATTCCCGATATTGAAGGATTAATGAAGAAGCTGAAGGAGCATAATATCTATACCATCGCCAGGGTGGTGGCCTTTCGGGATCCTTATCTCCCCGAGCAGAAGCCGGAGCTGGCTTTAAAGTTAGGAGACGGCAGCATCTACCGGGACAACAAGGGGCTGGCCTGGGTGAATCCCTATAAAAAGGAGATCTGGGATTATTTGGTGGAGGTAGGAATCGGAGCCCATGAGGCAGGATTTGACGAGGTTCAGTTTGACTACATCCGGTTCTCCACGGAAAAAGGCGTCAGCAGCGTCATCTATGATGAGGCGGATGTCCAGGGGCGGAGCCGCACGGATATTATTACGGAATTTATTGATTATGCCTATGAGAAGCTGGAGAAGGAGGGGATCTATGTGGCGGCGGACGTGTTCGGCGCCATCATCGGCGGCGGAGTGGATTCAGACTCCGTAGGACAGTCCTATGGGGATATGGCGGAGCATCTGGATTATATCTGCCCCATGATCTACCCTTCTCATTACGGAGATGGGAACTTTGGAATCGAGCATCCCGATACCCAGCCTTACAACACGATTTTGGCGGCCTTAAAGGGCTCCAAGGAGGCTTTGGGGGGCCACAGCAAGGCCGGCGGCGGTCAGATCGTGGTGAGACCATGGCTTCAGGACTTTACAGCCTCCTATCTGAGCCATTATATCGAGTACGGGGGCGCCCAGGTGCGGGAGCAGATTCAGGCAGTTTATGACGCCGGGTATGACGAGTGGATGCTGTGGAGCGCCGCCTGCCGGTACCATTGGGATGGCCTTTTAAGTTCCCAGGAGGCCCAGGCTCAGGAACAGAGCATGAGGGAATCCAGGGAAGCCCAGATGACGGCTCCCCAGAATCCATCAGGGCAGGAGACGCCGGCGCAGAGCCCGTCCACAGGCCGGGTGACAGGCGAGGCATGTCCTAAAGCCGGGATCATAGGCCGGGTCAGAGCCGCAGCATAGGCCAAGCAGGAAGGGAGGCGTCACTATGGACAGAACCCCGAAGCCGGGAGAGGTATACCGGCATTTTAAAAATAGACTGTATCAGATTATAGCCGTGGCAAGACACACGGAGACAGAGGAGTTGCTGGTTGTATACCAGGCGCTTTACGGCTCTTTTCAGGTCTATGCCAGACCTCTTTCCATGTTTGTAAGTGAGGTGGACCGGGTCAAATACCCGTCGGCAGGTCAGAGGTACCGGTTCGAGAAGGTGGACCGGGAGTGCTTAAGGGACTTAGAACCAGAGGAGACAGGTCAGCGGGAACCAGAGAGAAAACAGGAATCAGACAAAAGCGCCGGGCCGGCGTTAGGGCAGGAGGAGCAGCCGGATATGGCGCCGGCATCAGGCTTAAATCCCCTTCTTCTCTCCTTTGTGGAGTCAGAGGATTATGGGGTAAAGCTTGAGCTTTTGTCAGCCATGGAGGGAAAGGTAAGCCAGGCGGATCTGGATGCTCTCCATGAGGCGTTGGATCTTCCGGGAGGAGACGGAGACATAGAGAGGCAGATGCAGTCTGTCAAACAGTATTTGAAGATGAGGATGAAGTTTGACGGCGGGCGGCTTCGATAGAGGGAAAGGAAACAGGTGCAGTGGATCAGGAGCCGGTATTTAATATTGAAGAAGAATTGAAGAAGCTTCCGGCCCAGCCGGGAGTCTATCTTATGCATGACGCCAAGGACGAGATTATCTATGTGGGCAAGGCCATCAGTCTGAAAAACCGGGTAAGGCAGTATTTTCAGAGCAGCAGGGGCAAGACGGCCAAGATCGAGCAGATGGTGTCAAGGATTGCCAGATTTGAGTATATTATTACGGATTCGGAGATGGAGGCCCTGGTGCTGGAGTGCAACTTAATTAAGGAGCACAGGCCCCGGTACAACACCATGCTCAAGGACGACAAAGCCTACCCCTACATCAAGGTGACCGTGGGGGAGGATTTCCCCAGGGTTATGGTGTCCAGAACCATGAAGAAGGACCGGAATAAGTATTTCGGCCCCTACACCAGCGCAGGGGCGGTAAATGACACCGTTGACCTGATTCACAAGCTGTACCGACTGCGAACCTGCAACCGGAATCTGCCAAAGGATATGGGAAAGGAGCGGCCCTGCCTCAATTATCACATTAAGCAGTGCAATGCGCCCTGCCAGGGAGCCATCAGCAAGGAGGAATACGGCAAAGCGGTGGAGGAGGCTCTGGAGTTTTTAAACGGCCGTTACAAAAAGCTTCTGGGGCTCCTGGAGGAAAAGATGATGGAGGCCTCTGACCGCATGGATTTTGAGAAGGCCATCGAGTACCGGGAGCTTCTTGACAGCGTGAAGAAGGTATCTCAGAAGCAGAAGATTACCAGCAGCAGTATGGAGGACCGGGATATTATCGCCATGGCAAAGGATGATACTGATGCGGTGGTTCAGGTGTTTTTTGTCAGAGAGGGCAAGATCATCGGCCGGGATCACTTTCATGTGACCGTAGGAGCGGAGGAGGATCAGAGGCAGATCCTTACCAGTTTTGTAAAACAGTTTTACTCGGGAACTCCTTTTGTGCCTAAAGAGCTGTGGATGCAGGAGGAGCCGGAGGACAGTGAGATCATTGTCAAATGGCTGGGGGCAAAGAGAGGCCAGAAGGTGAAGATCGTCACGCCGAAGAAGGGCCAGAAGGAACGCTTGGTGGAGCTGGCGGAGAGGAATGCGGCACTTGTGCTGTCCCAGGATAAGGAGAAGATCAAGAGGGAGGAGCTTCGTACCATCGGCGCCATGAATCAGATCGGAAGCCTTATAGGCCTGGAGCATATCCGCAGGGTTGAGGCATATGATATTTCCAACACCAGCGGTTTGGAGTCCGTAGGCTCCATGGTAGTCTATGAGGATGGAAAGCCCAAGCGCAGCGATTACCGCAAATTCAAGATACAGTCCGTAAAGGGGCCCAATGACTATGCTTCCATGAAGGAGGTCCTGACCAGACGATTTACTCATGGCATGAAGGAGGCAAAGGAGCTTGAGGAAGGCGGCCTTCTTGAGGAGATGGGGAGTTTTACCAGATTTCCCGATCTTCTCATGATGGACGGAGGCCGGGGCCAGGTCAATATCGCTCTGGAGGTTCTTGAAGAACTGGGACTTACCATTCCGGTGTGCGGCATGGTCAAGGACGACAATCATCGCACCAGAGGGCTGTATTATAACAATGTGGAGATGCCTATTGACAGGCATTCCGAGGGGTTTGCTCTGATCACAAGGATTCAGGACGAGGCCCACAGATTTGCCATTGAGTATCACAGAAGCCTTCGGGGAAAGGGCCAGGTGAAATCCATCCTGGATGATATTCCGGATATCGGCCCCACGAGACGGAAGGCCCTTATGAAGAAGTTTAAGTCTTTGGAGGCAGTGAAGGAGGCCACTGTGGAGGAGCTCATGGAGACACCGGGAATGAACCGGAAGTCGGCCCAGAGTGTATATGATTTTTTCAGATGACGGCAGAGAATCATGTGATATTTGAAATGAAAAGTGAATGGAAAAAGGAGAAGCCGAATATGTATGGAGTAGCCATTGCAGAACTGATTGAGAAAATGAAACTGAAAAATGTGACTCCGGAGATCGATGTGGAGAAGGCCATGCTGACTCATCCGGATGTAAACCGACCGGCCCTGCAGCTGGCTGGATTTTTTGACCATTTTGATAAGGACCGGGTTCAGATCATCGGATTTGTGGAGCAGGAGTACTTAAGACAGATGGAGCCGGAGCGGAAAAAACAGATTTATGACCGGCTTTTGGCGGAGCGGATTCCCTGTCTCATATTCAGCCGGGGCTTTATGCCGGAGGAGGAGCTTCTGGCTCTGTGCAACCACTATGACGTTCCCTGCATGGTGTCTGAACAGAGTACTTCTGATCTTATGGCAGAGATCATCCGATGGCTGAAGGTAAAGCTGGCTCCTTCCATCAGCATTCACGGGGTGCTGGTGGATGTATTCGGTGAGGGCGTGCTGATCATGGGAGAAAGCGGCATCGGCAAAAGTGAGGCGGCCCTGGAGCTGATTAAGCGGGGCCACCGTCTGGTTACCGACGACGTGGTGCAGATCAAAAAGGTCAGTGACGAGACTTTGGTGGGGTCGGCGCCGGATATTACCAAACATTTTATTGAACTGAGAGGCATCGGTATCATTGATGTCAAAAGCCTCTACGGTGTGGAGAGCATTAAGGATACCCAGTCCATCGATATGGTGATTAAGCTGGAGGAGTGGGACAGAGACAAGGAATATGACCGTCTGGGCCTGGAGAATCAGTATACGGAGTTTTTAGGCAACCAGGTGGTATGTCACGCAATTCCCATTCGCCCCGGCAGGAATCTGGCGATTATCGTGGAGACTGCGGCTATCAATTACCGCCAGAAGAAGATGGGGTACAATGCCGCCAAGGAATTGTACAACCGGGTACAGGCCAATCTGACACGGGCCAAGATGTAACAGCGTCCATAATACGAAAAAGTCAGGGGAATGCACATGGATAAATTTTATCATGAACTGCGGCGGCTATTGCCGGAGGCTGACATTAGATGGGAAGAGCCTATGAAGAAGCACACCACATTCCGCATCGGAGGCCCGGCCCGGATCTTTGCGGCGCCGAGGTCGGAGGAGGAGTTAAAGGCTGCGGCAGAACAGTGCCGGCGCCGGGGGACTGCCTGGTATGTCATAGGCAACGGGAGCAACCTTTTAGTAAACGACCAGGGCTATGAGGGGGTGATTCTGTCCACGGAGCGCCTTGATAACATGGAGGTCCTGGGGGAGGAGATAAAGGCCGCGGCAGGGGTACGGCTTTCCCGCCTGGCAAAGGCCGCGGCAGAGGAATCTCTTGCCGGCCTTGAATTTGCGGCAGGGATCCCGGGAACCTTGGGAGGCGCAGTGGTGATGAATGCCGGAGCTTATGGCTCTGAGATGAAAGAGGTGCTTACATGGGTCCGGGTTCTTGACCGGTCCGGCTGTATAAAGAGGCTGGATGTGGAGGAATTGGAGCTGGGCTACCGGAAAAGCTGTGTGGAAAGGAACGGTTATGTGGTTCTCGAGGCAGGGCTTAAGCTCTCAAAGGGGGATAGGTCCGGGATCCTTGACAGGATGGAGGAGCTGGCCGGAAAAAGGCGGGAAAAACAGCCTCTGGAATATCCCAGCGCAGGAAGTACCTTTAAAAGGCCCAAGGGATATTATGCTGCCCGGTTAATCGATGAGGCAGGTCTTAGAGGCTGCCGGGTAGGAGATGCCCAGGTGTCGGAGAAGCACTGTGGTTTTGTGGTGAATCTGGGCAATGCGACGGCGGCGGATGTTCTTGCCCTGTGCGAGAAAGTGAGACGTCAGGTGGCGGAAACCTTCGGGGTGGACATGGAACTGGAGATAAAGAAGCTTTAACTGCAGCCCTTAAGGCTTGTGGGGAATGGAGGCTGAAAGAGATGAAGCTGGTGATTGTGACAGGAATGTCAGGGGCAGGCAAAACCGTGGCTTTGAAGATTATGGAGGATATCGGGTATTATTGCGTGGATAATCTGCCCATCCCTCTTATGGAAAAGTTTGCCCAGCTTATTTTGGACAGTCAGGGGCAGCACAGTCATGTGGCCCTTGGAATCGATATCCGCAGCGGGGAGGACTTGTCCATGATCGGGCAGATCTTTGAATCCTGGCGGCAATTATCCATCCCTTATGAGGTGCTGTTTCTGGAGGCCAGCGATCAGATTCTTATTAAGCGGTACAAGGAGACGAGGCGCAGCCACCCTCTTTCAGGCAGCGGAAGAATCGACCAGGGGATTGCAAAGGAACGGGAAAGACTGGCATTTTTAAAGAAGATGGCGGATTTTATTCTTGATACCAGCAAGCTTTTAACCAAGGAACTTCGCCAGGAGCTGGAGAAGATATTCCTAGAGAACGGGGACTTCGACAATCTGTTTGTGACGGTCCTTTCCTTCGGGTTTAAATACGGGATCCCCTCGGACGCCGATTTGGTGTTTGATGTGAGATTTCTTCCCAATCCCTACTATGTGGAGGAGCTGCGGGCCAGAACAGGGGAGGAGAAGGAGGTCCAGGATTATGTGATGCAGGGCGGCACAGCTGAGAAATTTCTGGCAAAGCTGACAGACATGCTGGATTTTTTAATTCCAAACTATGTACTTGAGGGAAAAAACCAGCTTGTTATCGGAATCGGCTGTACCGGTGGCAAGCACAGATCGGTAACCATAGCAGATGCACTGTACGGTTATCTGCGGGAGCGCAAGGAGCTGGGTCTTAAGATCGAACACCGGGATATTGACAATGATAACAAAGGGAAAAAATAGAGGTGGGATATGTCTTTTTCTTCCAGGGTAAAAGAGGAGCTGTCCAGGCAGATCAGTCCGGCCAGGCACTGTCAGATTGCGGAGATGGCGGCAATCTTAAGCCTTTGCGGAAAGGTCCAGATCGATGAGGAGGACCATTACACCATTAAAATAAACACAGAAAATGCAGCAGTTGCAAGAAAGTACTTTACATTATTGAAAAAAACATTTAATATAAGTACTGATATGATAATTCGCCGTAATGCTTATCTGAAAAAAAACCGTACCTTCATTGTGTCGGTTTGCGAAGATGGCGATGCGAGAAAAGTCCTTCTTGCCACGAAGCTTTTGGATGAGTATGGAGAAATCGGTGAGAATTTGTCTGTGGTGGGGAATCTGGTGATTCAGAACCCATGCTGCAGGCGGGCTTTTTTGAGAGGCGCATTTTTGGCTGCCGGCTCCATAAGCGACCCGGAGAAGTTCTATCATTATGAGATTGCCTGTACCACAGAGGTTAAGGCAAAGCAGCTTCAGGGGATTATAGGGACCTTTGATACGGAAGCCAGAATCGTTCAGCGGAAGAAGTATTTTGTAGTTTATGTCAAGGAAGGGAATCAGATTGTACACCTTCTCAATGTTATGGAGGCTCCTTTAGCCCTTATGGAGCTTGAGAACATCAGAATTCTCAAGGAGATGAGAGGCAGCGTGAACCGCCAGGTAAACTGCGAGACCGCCAATATCAACAAGACCGTGTCCGCAGCAGTAAAGCAGATAGAGGATATCACCTGTATCAGAGATGCCATTGGTCTGGACCATCTTCCCGAAGGTCTCTGTGACATCGCGAGGCTGAGGCTGGAGCGGCCGGATGCAACTCTCAAGGAACTAGGAGAAGCACTGGACCCTCCTGTGGGCAAGTCCGGAGTCAACCATCGTCTTAGGAAACTAAGCGCCCTGGCAGAGGATTTGCGTGAGAAGAGCAAGGCATCAGAATGGCCATCCGGCCATTTGGAGGAATGAGGAGGAGAATTATGGTAAGAAGAACAATTACGATTGAACTGGAGTCAGGGCTGGAGGCAAGGCCTGTGGCTATGCTGGTGCAGGTTGCCAGTCAGTATGACAGCAGCATCTATGTTGAGTGCGACTCCAGGAGAGTGAATGCCAAGAGTATTATGGGAATGATGACCTTAGGTCTCACAGCAGGTGAACAGGTTGTGGTGACCGCCAATGGAGCTGACGAAGAAAAAGCCGTGGATGGAATTGCAAGATACCTGACAGAGGGTTGAGCGGGACTGTTCTGAATATGAATATGAGACGGGGGCTGCCTGGGGCGGCTCCCGTTTGTTTTATGGGAAAGTAAGGCAATTTTATTGATATCGTATTTTAAAATATGGTATACTTGATTTTGGAAGGTTTGAGAGAAATTCCCCAAAGTAGATGGGAGGTGCAGAAGGTATGCTGGTACAATTTATGCTGAAGAATGTGTTGTCTTTTAAGGACGAGACGATCCTGGATATGACGGCAGTAAATGCATATAAAGAACACGCAAGCAATATGGTAGATATAGGAAACAAGGAAAAATTTCTGAAAGTGGCGGCTGTCTACGGTGCCAATGCAAGCGGAAAGTCTAATCTCCATTTGGCTATGTGGTATTTTCAGAGGATTATTGCAAAGTCCTTTGATAATGTAGATCATGATAAAAAGGCTGCTATTGCAGAAAACTATTTTCCTTTTTCCTTTGAGAAAGAGGAAGAAAATTCGGAGTTTCAGATTATTGAGATTATAGGGAATTTTGAGTATAGGTATGGTTTTGAATATAACGATAAATGTATTGTGACCGAATGGCTGTATAGAAAGAGTATAACAACCAACAGGACTGTAACAATTTTCGAGAGAACCACAGATTCTGTAAGATTTGGCGCCTCTGTGAAAAAGGAGTGCGGGGTATATCAGGAACAGATTCCTCCAGAGACACTTGTGCTGTCATTTTTTAATAAGTTAAAGATGCAGACGTCAATTTTTAGAAATGTCTATAAGGAAATCATGAAAATTTGTATTCTTACTACAGATATTTGCGAAGACACGTGGCTTTTCAATCGGCTTCTACCGACAATTATTGACGATAAAAATAGTAAAGAAAAATTAATAGAGTTTCTTACGGCAATCGACAGCGGAATTAAAGATATAGAATATGACGACGGTGAAAAGGAGATTGTATATTATACGACACATGTAGGAAGGGACCAGGAGGAATATCTGCTGAATCTGGATAATGAATCAGATGGCACTTTAAAAACGATTATCATTTATCTCTATGTGCAGATGGCCATTGTAAGAAAAGGCGTTGTCTTTGTGGACGAACTGAATACAAAGCTGCATCCCCTTCTGCTAAAATTTATTATAGACCTATTTTATGGGGATCATGTGAGTGCCCAGCTGATTTATACCACCCACGATACCACCTTGATGGATAAGAAATTTTTCCGCAGGGATCAGATCTGGTTTGTGCAGAAGGATGAGTACGGCTATTCACAGCTGACGGCTCTTTCCGACTTTAAGGTGCGGTCTGACGTTTCCTTTGAGAAGGATTATCTGGCGGGAGTGTACGGAGGAATCCCTCTTCTGAAGGAGTTCCAGATGAGAGAAGGTGAATAAGTGGGAACCGACAATCTGTTTCAAAAGCGAAGAGAAGATAGGAGACGGAGACAGTATGAGACAAAAACCCCCAGGGCTAATTCGTATCTCATCGTGACCGAAGGAAAGCGGACAGAGCCATATTATTTTAACGGGTTAAAGAAGCTTATCAGCGAAAAAGTAGGCGGAACCGTCAATGTAGTGCAGGCTCCTGTCATAGATATATGCGGTAAAGGCTGGTCTACAAACAAATTGCTGGAGACTGCAGAAAAGATGGTAAAAGAGGCCAAAATTCTATATCAACATGTATGGGTGGTATTTGACAAGGATGATTTTGGAGATTTTGACCAGGCTATAAAGGCGGCTGAGGAGAAAGGCTACCATGCGGCATGGAGCAATCAGTCCTTTGAATACTGGCTCTATCTTCATTTCCATTACAGCGACTCCGGACTGCACAGAGATCAGTGGAATGAAAAATTGAATCAGATATTTCAGGAGAATAAGCTGGGGGAAGGAACATACAAAAAGAACTATGAGGATATCTATGACATGGTAAACTCATATGATGGCGTTAATATGGCAATCAGAAATGCAAAACGCCGAATGGCCGGGTTTGACAAAATGAGAGACAGGGCATCGGAATATGACCCGGGAACCATGATATATAAACTGGTGGAGAATCTAAAAAGCTACCTGGATGAATGAAATATGATTAACGGAGGAGAGTTATGGCGTTTACACATCTGCATGTCCACACGGAATACAGCCTTCTGGACGGCTCCAGCAAGATTAAAGAACTGACAGTCAGGGCAAAGGAGCTGGGAATGGACAGTATGGCCATTACGGATCACGGGGCCATGTATGGGGTAATTGATTTTTATCGGGCGGCCAGGGAGGCGGGGATTAAGCCTATTCTTGGCTGTGAGGTCTACGTGTCTCCCGGGTCCCGGTTTGACAGGGAGACGGTCAGCGGGGAGGACCGGTATTATCACCTGGTGCTTTTGGCTGAGAACAATAAGGGCTATGAGAACCTGATGAAGATTGTGTCCAGAGGTTATGTGGACGGATTCTATTATAAGCCCAGGGTGGATTATGAGGTTCTTCGGACCTTCCATGAGGGGATCATCTGTCTTTCCGCCTGCCTGGCGGGGGAGGTTCAGAAATATCTGGAGAGAGGCCAGTATCAGCAGGGGAAAGAGGCGGCTCTGCGGTATGAGGAGATTTTCGGAAAAGGAAATTTTTTCCTGGAGCTTCAGGATCACGGGATTCCGGCACAGAAGACAGTGAACCAGGCTCTTCTGCGGCTTTCAGGGGAGCTGGGGATCGATCTGGTGGCCACTAACGATATTCACTACACCTTTGCCGAGGACGCCGTGCCCCATGATATTCTTCTGTGTATCCAGACAGGAAAAAAGGTGTCTGACGAGAACCGCATGAGATATGAAGGGGGGCAATACTATTGTAAATCCGAGGAGGAGATGAGGGCTCTCTTCCCCTATGCGGCACAGGCTCTGGACAATACCCACAGGATTGCTGACAGGTGCAATGTGGAGATCGAGTTCGGCGTGACCAAGCTGCCTAAGTTTGAGGTGCCCAAGGGATATGATTCCTGGGGATATCTCAACAAGCTCTGCGATGATGGAATGAAGAAGCGCTATCCGGAGGACGACGGGACCTTGAGGGAGCGGATGGAATATGAATTGAATGTAATCCATACCATGGGCTATGTGGACTATTTCCTCATTGTGTGGGACTTTATCCATTTTGCCAAATCCCATGATATTATGGTAGGGCCGGGAAGAGGTTCGGCTGCAGGAAGCATTGTGGCTTACTGCCTGGAGATCACCAATATTGATCCCATCCGTTACAATCTGCTCTTTGAGCGGTTCCTAAACCCGGAGCGTGTGTCTATGCCGGATATTGATATCGACTTCTGTTATGAGAGGCGCCAGGAGGTCATCGACTACGTTGTGGAGAAGTACGGAAAGGATCAAGTGGTTCAGATCGTCACTTTCGGTACTCTGGCAGCCAAGGGCGTGGTGAGAGATGTGGGAAGGGTGCTGGATATGCCCTACGCCAGGTGCGATGCCATCGCCAAGATGATTCCCGGGGATCTGGGAATGACCCTTGGGAAGGCCTTAAAGACCAGTCCGGATCTTCGCAAAGCCTACAATGAGGATTCTCAGGTAAAGTACTTAATCGACATGTCTATGCGTCTGGAGGGACTCCCGCGCCATACCTCCATGCACGCGGCAGGAGTGGTCATCAGCCGCACGGCAGTGGACAACTATGTGCCCTTGTCGAAAGCCCAGGACGGAACCATCACCACCCAGTTTACCATGACGACCTTGGAGGAATTAGGTCTTTTGAAAATGGATTTCCTGGGCCTTCGGACTCTGACTGTCATTCAGAATGCAGTAAGTCAGATTGAGAAGAATAAAGGCGTCAAGATCGACATTGACAAGATTGATTTCAACGACCGCCAGGTGCTGGAGTCCATCGGAACAGGGAAGGACGATGGGGTCTTCCAGCTGGAAAGCAGCGGCATGAAGTCCTTCATGAAAGAGCTAAAGCCTCAGAACCTGGAGGATATCATCGCCGGTATCTCCCTGTACCGTCCGGGGCCCATGGATTTTATACCAAAATATCTCAAGGGGAAAAATGATCAGGCGGCCGTAACCTACGACTGTCCCCAGCTGGAGTCGATTCTGGAGCCTACCTATGGGTGTATTGTGTACCAGGAACAGGTAATGCAGATTGTGCGGGAGCTGGCGGGATATACGCTGGGGCGAAGTGACCTGGTGCGGAGAGCCATGTCCAAAAAGAAGGCTTCCGTCATGGAGAAGGAGCGCCAGAACTTTGTCTACGGCAATGACGAAGAGAATGTGAAAGGCTGTGTCCGCAACGGGATTGACGAGAACGTGGCCAACAAGATCTTCGACGAGATGACGGATTTTGCCAGCTATGCATTTAACAAGTCCCACGCGGCCTGCTACGCGGTGGTGGCTTATCAGACGGCATATCTCAAATATTATTACCCAAGGGAGTTTATGGCGGCCCTTATGACCTCAGTCATGGACAACAATACCAAGACGGCGGAGTACATATTGACCTGCCGCCAGATGGGCATCGGGATTCTGCCTCCTGACATCAACGAGGGAGAAAGCGGCTTTTCCGTGTCCGGAGACGCCATCCGCTACGGGCTTTCGGCCATTAAGAGTGTGGGCCGCAATGTGGTGGACGCCATTGTGGCGGAGCGGAGCACAGGGGGACCCTTCCGAACCATGGACGAGTTTGTGGAGCGCATGAGCAACAAGGAAGTGAACAAACGTACCCTGGACAATTTTATTAAATCAGGGGCATTAGACAGCCTGCCGGGAAACCGCCGCCAGAAGGTGATGGTGGCGCCGGAGATGCTGGAGCAGAAAAACAAGGACAAGAAAAACGGCATGGAAGGCCAGATGTCCCTCTTTGACTTTGTGGGGGAGGAGGAGAAGAAAAATTTCCAGATCACCTTCCCCGATGTGGAGGAATTCGGCAAGGAGGAGCTTTTGGCCTTTGAGAAGGAGATCCTGGGTATCTACGTCAGCGGCCACCCTATGGAAGAATATGAGCAGGTCTGGCGCTCCAATGTGACAGCAGTGTCCACGGATTTTATGGTGGATACGGAGACGGAAAAGGCCCGGGTGGAGGACAATTCCAGAGTGACCATAGGAGGCATGATCGCAGGCAAGGTGACAAAGATCACCAAGACCAATCAGATGATGGCCTTTATTACCGTGGAGGATATGGCAGGCTCCGTGGAGGTACTGGTATTCCCCAAGGATTATGAGAAAAACAGGGATATCCTTATAGAAGAATCAAAGGTATTTGTGTCGGGAAGAGTCTCTGTGGGAGATGATCCTGTGGGGAAGCTGATCTGTGAAAGGATTATCCCCTTTGACAGCCTTCCCAAGGAACTGTGGCTGCAGTTTACGGACAAGGCAGAATACGATCAGAAGTCAGAACGCGTCATGGACTGTTTAAAAGGTTCGGAGGGCAGGGACCGGGTAATTATCTGGCTTGCCAAGGAGAGGGCTAAGAAGGTGCTTCCCGCCAACTGGAATGTGAACGGCATCCCATCCCTTTTGGAAGACCTTAAAAAAATTCTTGGTGAAAAAAATGTCAGAGTCGTGCAAAAAGGCTTGAAAGTATAAGAAAAATGAATTAGAATAGGCCTAGTACGAAGGGGACGTATGATGGCTGGCCGTTAAAAGGGACGAGCCATGCACCTTCCAGGGTGTAAAGGAATTTTTAGTAACTCTTACAATTTAGGAGGTAAGAAGATGGCGAAGACAGTTAAGACAATAGGCGTATTGACCAGTGGCGGCGACGCACCGGGTATGAATGCTGCGATTCGTGCCGTGGTTCGTGTGGCGATTGCAAAGGGCCTGAAGGTGAAGGGCATTATGAGGGGATATGCCGGACTTCTTCAGGAAGAGATCGTTGATATGGAGACCACCTCCGTGTCTGAGATTATCAACCGGGGCGGCACCATTCTTTACACGGCAAGGTGTATGGAATTTACCACGGCAGAAGGGCAGAGACAGGGTGCCGAGATCTGTAAAAAGCATGGAATCGACGGGATGGTGGTGATCGGAGGGGACGGTTCCTTCCGAGGAGCGGGAAAGCTGTCAGCCTTGGGAGTGAACACCATAGGGCTTCCGGGTACCATTGATCTGGATATCGCATGTACGGATTACACCATAGGGTTTGACACGGCAGTCAATACGGCTATGGAGGCCATTGACAAGGTGCGTGATACTTCGACATCTCATGAGAGATGCAGTATTATCGAGGTTATGGGAAGACATGCAGGCTACATTGCCCTGTGGTGCGGCATGGCCAACGGAGGGGAGGATATTCTGCTTCCCGAGCGCTATGACAGCAATGAGCAGATGCTGATTAACCGGATTATCGAGAACCGGAAGAGAGGAAAGAAGCATCACATCATCATCAATGCAGAGGGAATCGGACATTCCACTTCCATGGCCCGGAGAATTGAGGCGGCCACAGGCATTGAGACCAGGGCCACTATTTTGGGCCATATGCAGCGAGGCGGAACACCTACCTGTAAGGACCGTGTCTATGCATCTATTATGGGAGCCAAGGCAGTGGAACTTTTAGTCGACGGTAAGGGTAACCGGGTGGTGGCTTACAAGAACGGAGAGTTTGTGGACTTTGATATTCAGGAAGCTCTGGCCATGACAAAGGATATTCCGGAAGACCAGTATGAGATCAGCAAGCTGCTGACAAGATAGTACAGACAAGATAGATTTCCATAGAGAAGAACGCGCCCTTGACGCGTTCTTTTGTTGCCGTATACGGCGCGGTTTGCAGCCGCCAAAGTGCAGGAGAGAATTGGAATGGAAGAACATGTTGTGCTCTGCGGAGCAAGCTCTTATGAGCAGAAATATTATTTTAATCAGCAGTTTTCGGCTCTTCCCGAGGGCATCAGACAGGAGCTTCAGATTATGTGCGTTCTCTACACAGAGGATGTGGGAGGTGTTCTGACTATGGAGTTTGACCGGGAAGGAAGCCTGGAGTTTCGGGTGGAGGCCCACGAGAGCGATTACCTGTTTGACGAGATCGGAAGCGCTCTGAAGATCAAGCAGTATCAGTTGGAAAAGAGAGAACTCCTGGAGTCTCTTGAGCTGTTTTACCGGGTATTTTTTCTCGGAGCGAAAATAGACATAGAAGAGGAGCAGGAGTGAGAACGTTAATAATAGGAAATGTAAAGCTGGAAAGCCCATTTATTCTGGCGCCCATGGCCGGAGTGACAGATCTTCCCTTCCGCCTTCTGTGCAGGGAGCAGGGATGCGGTCTTGCCTATACGGAGATGGTCAGTGCCAAGGCTATTCTCTACAAGAACAGGAATACCAAAGCCCTTATGGAGGTCGGAGAGGGGGAAGGGCCTGTGGCGCTGCAGCTCTTTGGATGCGACCCTCACATCTTAAGCACCATCGGGGCCCAGATCGAAGATGGGCCTTATGCATGGATTGATCTTAATATGGGCTGCCCTGTCCCCAAGGTGGTAAATAACGGGGAAGGGTCGGCCCTGATGAAGGACCCTAAGCTGGCGGAGCAGATTCTTACGGCTATGGTGAAAAAGCTGAAAAAACCGGTGACTGTCAAGATACGCAAGGGATTTGACGAATCCTGTGTCAACGGAGTGGAGATGGCCAAGATTGCGGAAAGCTGCGGCGTCTCAGCCGTGGCGGTGCACGGAAGAACGCGGGAACAGTTCTACTCAGGAAAGGCGGACTGGGATATGATCCGCCGGATTAAAGAGGCAGTAAAGATTCCTGTCATAGGCAACGGAGATATCTTTGGGCCTGAAGACGGAGTCAGGATGATGGAGGAGACGGGCTGTGATGGCGTCATGATCGCCAGGGGGGCCAGGGGAAATCCCTGGATTTTTTCCAGAAGCCTCCATTATCTGGAGACAGGAGAGATTCTTCCCCCGCCTTCTCCCCGGGAGATTCGGGAGCAGATTCTTCGTCACACAAGACTTCAGATCGAATACAAAGGCGAATACTTAGGGCTTCGGGAAATGCGGAAGCATATAGCATGGTATACGGCAGGCCTTCCTCATTCCTCTTCCCTTCGGGGAAGGGTCAACCAGGCAGACACATTTGAGGAACTTTTAGAATTGATCATGGAAGTGGGGTAGCATACACTGGAAGGCAGAGGCATAAATTATTACAGGCCAAGGGGAAATGCAGCGGAGTCTGAGAGCGGAGTCTGCAGGAATGCAGGTTCTTGACAAGGGGAAGGGTTTAGGATATAATACTTGGAATGCAATGAGCGGCAGATTTATGGGAAACATGATTCAGAAAAGAAGTAACGGGAGGTAATGCAGATTATGGCAGAGAAAAAGAACATTTTAACGTATGCGGGGTTAAAACAGTATGAGGACGAGCTTCAGAATCTGAAGGTGGTAAAAAGAAAAGAGGTTGCTCAGAAGATTAAGGAAGCAAGAGAGCAGGGAGATTTGTCTGAGAATGCAGAGTATGATGCCGCCAAGGACGAGCAGAGAGATATTGAACTGCGTATTGAGGAGCTGGAGAAGCTCTTGAAGAACGCGGAAGTGGTTGTAGAAGAGGAGATTGATCTGGAGAAGATCAATATTGGCTGTAAAGTAAAGGTGTATGAGATTGATGAGGAAGAGGAGATGGAATTCCGAATCGTGGGTTCCACAGAGGCTAACAGCCTTCAGAACAAGATTTCCAATGAATCTCCTGTAGGCCAGGCTCTGCTTGGAAAGAAAGTGGGAGACGTGGTGGATGTGGAGACCCAGGTGGGTGTGATTCAGTACAAGGTTCTGGAGATTCAGAGAGTTTCATAACGAGAGAAAATAACAAAGGAGTGGTAAAAGTGGCAGAACAGCAGAATCAGGGCCAGGCCCAGGCGCAGGAGGATTTGAGTCAGCTGCTTATGGTTCGCAGGGAGAAGCTTAAGCAGCTTAAAGAGGCAGGGAAGGATCCCTTCCAGATTACAAAATATGAGATAACGGTACACAGTGCAGATGTGAAGGAGGACTATGCCGGCTGGGAAGGAAAAGAGGTATCCATAGCAGGGCGTATGATGTCCAAGCGTGTCATGGGGAAAGCCTCTTTCTGCAATGTTCAGGATTTGAAAGGGAATATTCAGTCTTACGTGGCGAGGGACAGCATCGGCGAGGAATCCTATAAGGAATTCAAGAAGCTGGATATCGGTGATCTGATCGGACTGACAGGTACGGTGTTCACCACTAAGACCGGTGAGATTTCCATTCATGCCACTTCCGTGACACTGCTGTCCAAGAGCCTTCAGATTCTTCCCGAGAAGTATCACGGCCTTACCAATACAGACATGCGGTACCGTCAGAGATACACGGATCTTATTATGAATGAGGATGTAAAGAAGACCTTTGTCATGCGCTCTAAGATCATCAGCTGCATCAGACGGTATCTGGACGAGCAGGGATTCTTGGAGGTGGAGACCCCCATGCTTGTGAGCAACGCAGGGGGTGCTGCAGCAAGGCCTTTTGAGACTCATTACAACGCGCTGGATGAGGATGTGAAGCTTCGCATCTCTTTGGAATTGTACTTAAAGAGACTGATTGTCGGCGGTATGGAGAGAGTCTATGAGATCGGACGCGTATTCCGCAACGAGGGCTTGGATGCCAGGCATAATCCGGAGTTTACCTTGATGGAGCTCTACCAGGCTTATACGGATTATTACGGCATGATGGATCTGACAGAGAACATGTTCCGCCATGTTGCAATGGAGGTATGCGGTACCACCACCATCCCCTATGCAGAGGTGGAGATTGACCTTGGAAAGCCCTTTGAGCGTCTGACGATGATTGACGCCATTAAGAAGTATACAGGAATTGATTTTGAGGAAATTAAGACCACGGAGGAGGCCAAGAAGCTGGCGGACGACAAGGGCGTCCACTATGAGGCCCGCCATGTCCGGGGCGACATTATTAACCTGTTCTTTGAGGAGTTTGTGGAGGAGCATCTGATTCAGCCTACCTTCATTATGGATCACCCGGTGGAGGTATCTCCTCTGACCAAGAGAAAGCCGGATAAACCGGAGCTGGTGGAGCGGTTTGAGCTGTTTATCTATGCAAGAGAGATGTGCAACGCCTATTCGGAGCTGAATGATCCTATTGACCAGAGGGAGAGGTTTAAGGCCCAGGAAGCCGCCTTGGCAGCAGGGGACGAGGAGGCCAATACTACGGATGAGGACTTTATGAACGCTCTGGAGATCGGCATGCCGCCTACAGGCGGTATCGGGTATGGGATTGACAGGCTGGTGATGCTGTTGACGAATTCGCCGGCTATTAGGGATGTGCTGTTGTTCCCGACAATGAAAACGCTTGGCGGAAAAGACCAGTAAAATCAAGGGTTTGCGGTACTTGAACTTGTAAACTACAACAAATTTACAACAATTTTACAACGCATAATGAAGAATAATGAGCGTTAATGAATA
>JAAWHU010000058.1 GCA_022796015.1 Hungatella sp.
CCAAAACCCTACGGTTGAGGAAAAATCCTCCCACATACCTTTATACTTCCACACGCTCTCTTTACAGTGCTCGATAAATGGCTCTAATCCGTACTCTTCGATCTGCTCCTTGCCGTCCAGTCCCAAAAGCTTTTCCACTTCCAGCTCCACAGGAAGTCCATGAGTGTCCCATCCGGCCTTTCTCGGAACCATGCTCCCCTTCATAGTCCGATACCTGGGAATCATATCTTTGATAACTCTTGTAAGCACATGGCCGATGTGGGGCTTGCCGTTGGCCGTCGGCGGACCATCATAGAACATATAAGTGGGATGGCCTTCCCTGTTTTTGATGCTCTTTTTGAAAATGTCCTGATCCTTCCAAAACTGCTCTACTTCTCTTTCTCTCTCTACAAAATTCAGGTCCGTAGAGACTTTGGCATACTTTGACATCAAAAAACCTCCAATCTTTCTGAAATAAATAAAAATCCTTCAAGCGAAACAAAAAAAACCTCCTCCTCGTAATGAGGACGAAGGCTGCTTCGCTGTACCACCTATTACTTCATACATAGATCCCGTTTAGAATCTGTGTGCTGTGCACGGAACATACACCCTTGGGATGAACTCCGGCAAGCTATGAATTCCCGGTAACGGCGGAAAAACCGGCCAGGCCTACACAGGATCTCTCCTTTTCAGCCCGCGACTCCGAAGTGATCTTCACCTCTGTCCTACTTGTACCGGATTTCCACCAGCCCCGGCTCTCTGTAACGTTCCTGACAGGGTTACTCTCTTCCTCTGCGTCTTTCCATCTATATCCTGTTTTATACACCGGCAGACACCAACCAGCGTATTTGCCATTTAATTATAGTAAGCATATTTTCAGTTGTCAAGAAAAACCTATTGTTATTTTTTTAACGATTCCCTTGTGTTTTCCCGCATTTATGATATACTCTTTAATTAAATTCATCTAAATAAAAAGGAGATTCCCTATGGCAGATCGAAATTTAACATTACTCACGGATTTATATGAACTAACCATGATGCAGGGCTATTTTAAAGAAAAAGACGCCAATGAAACCGTAATTTTTGATGCCTTCTACCGGAGCAACCCCAACAACAACGGATACTCCATCTGCGCCGGTTTAGAACAGGTTATTGAGTACATCAAAAATCTTCATTTCGACCAGAAGGATATTGATTACCTGGGCAGTACCGGATTATTCGGGGAAGATTTTCTGGAGTATCTGAAGCAGTTCCATTTTTCCGGGGATATCTATGCCATCCCGGAAGGCACCGTAGTATTTCCAAGGGAACCTCTTGTAAAAGTCATTGCCCCCATTATGGAGGCCCAGCTTGTGGAGACGGCCCTATTAAACATTATTAATCATCAGAGCCTTATTGCCACCAAAACCGCCCGGGTAGTCTATGCCGCTCAGGGGGATGGCGTTATGGAGTTCGGGCTCCGCCGTGCCCAGGGGCCCGATGCAGGTATCTACGGTGCAAGGGCGGCTATGATTGCCGGCTGTATCGGTACCTCCAATGTCCTTGCGGGACAGATGTTTGGCGTCCCCATCAAGGGAACCCACGCCCACAGCTGGATCATGAGTTTCCCCGATGAGCTGACTGCCTTCCGTACATATGCCAAACTGTATCCCTCGGCATGTATTCTCCTTGTAGACACCTACGACACCCTAAAATCCGGAGTTCCTCATGCCATTGAGGTATTTAAGGAGATGAGGGCCGCCGGCATTCCTCTCACCTTTTACGGAATCCGCCTGGACAGCGGAGACCTTGCCTATCTTTCCAAAAAGGCCAAGAAAATGCTGGATGAGGCAGGATTTTCTGACGCCGTAATCTCCGCCTCCAATGATCTGGACGAGAACCTGATCAGCAGCTTAAAGCTTCAAGGCGCTGCCATCAACTCCTGGGGTGTGGGAACCAACCTAATTACCTCCAAAGACTGTCCTTCCTTCGGCGGCGTGTATAAGCTGGCGGCCATTAAAGATAAGGCTACGGGACAATTTGTCCCTAAGATCAAGGTTTCGGAAAACGCGGAGAAGATTACCAACCCGGGAAATAAAACCATCCGCCGAATCTATAATAAAGAGACGGGAAAGATTATCGCTGATTTAATCTGCCTGGTAGACGAGGAATATGACTCCAAAAACTCCCTTCTCCTCTTCGACCCTGTGGAGACCTGGAAAAAGACTCATCTGGCTCCTGACAGTTATATCATGAGGGAGCTCATGGTTCCTGTATTCCTAAAGGGCAAATGCGTCTATGAATCTCCCAAGGTTATGGACATTCAGGCATACTGCCGCCGGGAGCTGGACACCTTGTGGGAGGAGTCCCTTCGTCTGGAATATCCTCACCGCACCCATGTGGATCTGTCCACGGCTCTGTGGAAGATGAAAAATGAACTGCTGGACGAATATCATTTTAATTCCTAAGGTTTTGTTTTTCTCGCTTCCGGCTTCCGTTCATAATTTGTTAACAGTTCTTTCATAACACTTTTACAACCTTGATAAACCTTCTTCACAAATCACGTCTATACTTAACTTATCAAAGGATAAAGCTGCTTACATTTGATAAGATTTTTTTCATAATCCGCCGGTCGGCCTTGCAAGAGGTCAGACCGGCTCCTCCCTTTTATGGGGGGATTTTTTTTGTGCCGGCACACCATGGCCTCCCGGGATCCTTCGCCCTGCTCTTGCTTACACGGAAAAGAAGCTGTCTCCTCCCCATAAGAAGACAGCTTCCGCTCACGATCATCAACCGCTACACTAATAGTTTTTCTTTGGTATCCCCATACCAAAACATTTCACGGCACCCCTCCGTGTTTTACATGGTAAATATACCACTTTTTCCTGGTTTTGTCAATTTTATTTCCATATTTTGCCCATATTCTTCTTTATTTTCTTCCTGTTTCTGTATTGATATCACAATTTTTCCATTCATAAGCCCTATTTTTCTGCACATACTTGTTAAAGAATCGTTTTTTTATCAGGAAGGAGTGTATCCTATGATTTTTTCTAAGAATATTCAAGATAATATCCGGGCCATGAATGAAATCTTGGATGTCAGCACCAACTTTGACGTGGTATATCGGACTCTTCATATCGGCGGTAAAACTGCCTGTGCTTATTTTATAGATGGCTTTACAAAGGATGAGGTGCTTTTAAAAATCTTTCAGGTATGGGAGTCCATGAAGCCTGAGAGTATGCCCCAGGATGCCCACGAATTTTCCAAGCTGTACATTCCTTATGGAGAAGTAGGATTGACGGACAATTCGGATTCCATGATAATCCAGCTGCTTACTGGCATTACCTGTATTTTCATTGATGGGTATTCTGTCTGCTTTACCATAGACTGCCGTACCTATCCTGCCAGAGGCGTATCGGAGCCGGAAAAGGATAAGGTAATGCGGGGTTCCCGGGATGGATTTGTGGAAACCTTGATCTTTAATACGGCTCTGATCCGACGCCGTATCCGGGATCCCAGGCTGACTATGGAGATCTTAAGTGCCGGCGAAAGTTCCCATACAGATATTGCCGTATGCTATATGAAAAACCGGGTGGATGAGCAGATGCTGTCCATGATCAAACAGCGTATTCAAAACATTCATGTAGATGCCCTGACCATGAACCAGGAAAGCCTGGCGGAATGCCTCTATCCCAGCAAATGGTACAATCCTTTTCCTAAGTTTAAGTTTTCCGAACGGCCTGACACGGCAGCGGCATCGATTCTGGAGGGCAATATCATCATCCTGGTAGACAACTCTCCTGCTGCCATGATTCTTCCCTCCTCTGTCTTTGATATTATTGAGGAAGCTGACGACTACTATTTTCCTCCTGTCACCGGCACCTATTTAAGACTTTCCCGCATGGCCATCTCCTTTTTGACCCTGTTTCTGACTCCTGTGTGGCTGCTCCTTATGCAGAATCCCCAGGTCCTTCCGCCCTGGCTTCAGTTCGTCCGGCTCTCGGAACAGCCCTATGTTCCTCTGTTCTTTCAGCTGATGATCCTGGAGTTTGCCATCGATGGCCTGCGGCTGGCCGCTATCAACACCCCCAGCATGCTGACCACCCCCCTAAGTGTCATTGCAGGTATTGTCTTGGGCGAGTATTCTGTCAAATCAGGCTGGTTCAACAGTGAGACCATGCTCTATATGGCTTTTGTCACCGTGGCTAATTACTCCCAGGCCAGCTTTGAATTGGGATATGCATTAAAGTTCATGCGTATGATTCTGCTTATCCTCATCGCCCTCTTTAACTACTGGGGATTTGCTGCAGGAGTCATCCTGTCGGTCTGCGCCATTGTATTCAACAAGACCATCGCCGGAAAGAGCTATATCTATCCTCTCATTCCATTCAAATGGTCCGAGCTGAAAAAACGCTTCTTCCGAGGCCGCCTTCCTCACAAAGTAAAAGCCGGAAACAGCTGACTCCCGCTGTCTCCGGCCTT
The DNA here is from genome assembly GCA_022796015.1 of Hungatella sp. GTDB lineage: Bacteria > Bacillota > Clostridia > Lachnospirales > Lachnospiraceae > UBA3402. Next base: position 4,441 of record JAAWHU010000058.1, read on the forward strand.
TGGCCTTTTTGCATGATCTATTCGTCGATACTGTAGTTAGGCGCTTCCTTTGTAATGTGGATATCATGAGGATGGCTTTCTTTCAGGGATGCGGCTGATATCTTCACGAATCTTCCGGTCTCCTGGAGCGTCTTTATGTCCTTTGCTCCGCAGTATCCCATACCGGACCTTAACCCTCCAAGAATCTGGAATACCGTATCTTCTACCATTCCCTTATAGGCCACACGGCCTTCTACGCCTTCAGGAACAAGCTTTTTGGCATCTGTCTGGAAATACCGGTCCTTGCTTCCGTTCTCCATGGCGGAGATGGAGCCCATGCCCCGGTATACCTTGTATTTTCTTCCCTGGTACAGTTCGTAGGATCCCGGACTCTCGTCACATCCTGCAAACATGCTTCCCATCATGCAGACGCTTCCGCCTGCCGCAATAGCCTTGGTAATATCGCCGGAATACTTGATGCCGCCATCTGCAATAATGGGGATATTGTACTCCTTCGCCACGGCGTAGCAGTCCATGATGGCGCTGATCTGGGGAACACCGATTCCGGCAACCACCCGGGTGGTGCAGATGGAACCCGGGCCGATTCCCACCTTCACTGCGTCTACTCCGGCCTCAATCAGAGCCTTTGCCGCCTCTCCCGTAGCCACATTGCCGGCGATCACCTGGAGCTCGGGATAAGCCTCCTTGATCATCTTCACGCAGTGAAGCACATTGGCGGAATGGCCGTGGGCAGAGTCGAGAACCACCACGTCTACATGTGCCTTTACAAGGGCCTCCACCCTCTCCAGCACATTGGCTGTGATCCCCACGGCAGCGCCGCACAAAAGCCTTCCCTGGGAATCCTTGGCCGAATATGGATATTTGATCTGCTTTTCAATATCCTTAATCGTGATAAGTCCTTTTAGGTTAAAATTATCGTCAACAATGGGAAGCTTCTCCACCCTTGCCTTGGCAAGAATTTTCTTAGCCTCCATCATCGTAATTCCTTCCTTGGCCGTCACCAGATTCTCACTGGTCATACATTCTTTTATCTTCTTGGAAAAATCTTCTTCAAACTTCAGATCCCGGTTGGTAATGATTCCTACCAGCCGTCTTCCTTCTGTGATCGGAACACCGGAAATGCGGTACTTTCCCATGAGTTCATCCGCATCTTTTAAGGTATGCTCCGGAGAGAGATAAAATGGGTCCGTGATAACACCATTTTCAGAACGTTTTACTTTGTCCACCTCTTCCGCCTGATCCTTGATGGACATATTCTTATGGATAATACCGATACCGCCCTGTCTGGCCATGGCAATAGCCATACGGTGTTCGGTTACCGTATCCATGCCAGCGCTCATCAGGGGAATGTTAAGCTTAATCTTATTGGTCAAATAAGTAGTCAAGTCAACCTGATTGGGAATTACTTCCGAATAAGCGGGAACCAGCAGCACATCGTCAAAAGTAATGCCTTCACCGATAATTGTACCCATGAAATTTTTCCTCTCTTTCTTTTCGGAGTGCCCGCCCCAATCTCTTTGTGCTTAGAGAGCAGGGAGCGCGCTCTTGTGTATAATTGTAGTATTGGTAACCTAATATAGCAGATTTTCCATGGCTTGTCAAATGTATTCTCTATATTTTCGGAGATGCGGTTAAAGAATTACCTTTCGCGGAGCCCTCTGCCTGATGTGCTGCAGAATCCGGTCGTTGGGCTCAAATATAATCTTAGTGGTTTGTCCTTCTCCCTGATGAATCATACCATATACCTTGGCTCCCTGGATGTGGGAACTAAAGTCCAAAACCTTCATGTTGGGATTCTCGTAGTCCTTCAGGACATAGGAATCCATGGGGGCTATGATCTGTATTTCGCTGAGTACGCCTTCCCATGCTTTCTTTCTTCTGGCCTGGCCCATAATCTTGTCTATGGTGATCTGGTCGTTGACAATAAGGTACTCAAATTCCAGGTTTAGCTGCTGGAAAATAAAGTAGGTTGCCACGCCTGCGGCAGTCAGGATCAGGATGCCGAATACGGTCGTAAGGGCCAGGAAGGCGCTGATGGCACATAGGATTATAAGGGCTGCTTTGATAATGATGTTGTAGGCCGGGGCTTTGCGCTTTACCAGCCATTCTGCGTAGGAATCGTTCATATGTGTTTGAGGTCCTTTCTTGAGGGGGATGATTGGTTGGGGGGATACGGGGAAACGGTCTCGTCCGGCTTCACGGACTTTGCAGGGGACGGCCTGTTTGCTGCAGGGACATCCTTTAGCTCCAACGCTTACGTGTTGTCGCTGCCCGTGAAATAAAAAGTGCGCGGGAGATTGCTCATGCAAGCATGGCAATCTCCCGCACACCTTTTATTTCGCTCTGCTTTCGCTTACATCATTCCTCCCATGCCTGCTCCGGCGGGCATAGCGGGGGTTTCTTCTTTAATATTAGCAACAACTGACTCAGTTGTCAACAGAGTTGATGCAACACTGGTGGCATTTTGTAATGCGCTTCTGGTTACTTTAGCTGGGTCAAGGATTCCGGCTTCGATCATGTTTACATATTCTTCTTTGTATGCGTCAAATCCGGTTCCTACTGGAGATTCTTTCACTTTGTTGATAATCACGGCGCCTTCCAGTCCTGCGTTGGCCACGATGTGGTACAAGGGGGACTCCAGGGCCTTAATAATAATCTTAGCTCCTGTCTTCTCATCGCCTTCCAGTTCGGGAAGAAGCTTAGCTACCTCGTCGATGGCATGAATATATGCAGAACCGCCGCCTGCGATGATACCTTCCTCCACTGCTGCTCTGGTAGCGGCAAGGGCATCTTCCATACGAAGCTTTGCTTCTTTCATCTCGGTCTCTGTAGCTGCGCCTACACGGATTACTGCTACGCCGCCTGCCAGCTTGGCAAGTCTCTCCTGAAGTTTCTCTCTGTCAAAATCAGATGTGGTCTCTTCGATCTGAGATCTGATCTGAGCGATTCTTGCGGAGATGGCTGCTTTGTCGCCTTCACCGTCTACAATGATGGTGTTCTCTTTCTGAACCTTAACGGATTTTGCCTGGCCTAACTGGTCCATAGTCACATCCTTCAGTTCCAGTCCTAAGTCGCTGGAGATTACGGTGCCTCCTGTAAGAACCGCAATATCCTGAAGCATCTCTTTTCTTCTGTCGCCATAGCCCGGAGCCTTGACAGCAACTACGTTGAAGGTTCCTCTCAGCTTATTTACAATCAGAGTGGTGAGGGCTTCGCCTTCCACATCCTCTGCAATGATCAGAAGCCTTGCGCCGGACTGTACGATCTGCTCCAGAACGGGAAGGATCTCCTGGATGTTGGCGATCTTCTTATCGGTAATCAGGATGTAGGGACTGTCTAAGTTAGCCTCCATCTTGTCCATATCAGTACACATATAAGCGGATACATAGCCTCTGTCAAACTGCATACCCTCTACCAGATCCAGCTCTGTCTTCATGGTCTTGGACTCTTCGATGGTGATAACGCCGTCATTGGAAACCTTCTCCATAGCGTCGGCTACCATCTCGCCTACCTCATCGCTGGAAGCGGAGATCGCTGCTACCCTTGCGATCTGCTCCTTGCCGTTAATGGGCTGGCTCATCTTTGCAATGGCCTCCACAGCCACATCTGTTGCCTTCTTCATGCCCTTTCTCAGAACAATCGGATTGGCTCCTGCTGCCAGATTCTTCATTCCTTCGTTAATCATAGCCTGAGCCAGAACCGTTGCCGTAGTAGTGCCATCACCGGCCACGTCATTGGTCTTGGTTGCAACTTCCTTGACAAGCTGTGCACCCATGTTCTCAAATGCGTCTTCCAGTTCAATCTCTTTTGCGATGGTCACGCCATCATTGGTAATCAGGGGAGCGCCGAAAGACTTATCCAGCACTACATTCCTTCCTTTAGGGCCCAGGGTTACGCGGACAGTATCTGCCAGCTGGTTCACACCGGACTCAAGAGCTTTTCTTGCTTCTACACCATACTTAATTTCTTTTGCCATGATTCATTCCTCCAGTTTTCTATTATCAATCAATACGTTCCAGCCTTATTCAATTACCGCCAGGATATCATTCTGCTTAACGATCACATATTTCTCGTCTTCCACCTCTACCTCGGTTCCTGAGTACTTGGAGAAGATAACCTTATCTCCGACCTTAACCTGCATGGTAACTTCCTTGCCATCTACTACTCCGCCGGGGCCTACTGCCACAACCTCTGCCTGCTGAGGTTTCTCCTTTGCCTGGCCCGGAAGCACGATACCGGACTTGGTAGTCTCTTCTGCAACCAGCTGCTTTAATACGACTCTGTCAAATAACGGCGCTAACTTCATATATGATTCCTCCTTAAGATTGATTACTTTTTTCTTCACAAGAATGTTATAACACCCTTTGTTAGCACTGTCAAGGGGTGAGTGCTAATTTTTTTCAATTTTTTCCAATCCTTTTACTATTTTATAAAATTTTTTTTAATATATACCTTTCTTTTTTGGAATAATGGTATTACAATAGATAAGTAAACGAGCATACACAGAAAGGAGCATCTTACCATGGCAAAAAAGAATTTTGGCAAATTTCTTGCTTTGGCAACCATTTCCGGCGCCGTTGCTGCCGGGGTTTCCTACTTTTTAAAATACCGTTCCTTCCATGCGGAGCTGGATGACGATTTTCACGATTTTGAAGGAGACGAGTCCTTTGACGGAACCCTTCCCCATGAGGGCGAGTCCTCCATACGGAACTATGTGCCTCTTGGAGAGAAAAAAGAGGAGACTCTGAAAGAGACAGCAGAGGAAGCCGTGGAAGCAGCTGCACAGAAGGCAAAGGATGTGGCCGAGAAAGCAAAGGAAGCTTTGGCTCAGACGGCAGAAGAGGCAAAGGAGGCTGCTGCGGAGGTGAAGGAAGACCTTTCTGACTCCATAAAAAAAGCCGCTACCACCATCGAAGAAGATATAGAATAGGGATAATACCTGCCGCCAATGTAATCCATGGCGGCAGGTATTGTTTTGGCCTAGTTTTGGGGATTTGGAAAATCAAAGCCAAGCACAGGAGACCTTCCCCCGGCTGGGTAGTGAAGCTTCTACCATGGAATCAGATTTTGAAACCGCACTTCTCCCACCCTTTCTTTTTCCAGGGAATACGCATGTTCCTGATCCTCCGGCGAAACCAGCTGATACACATTCTTCTCCTCGTCAAAGGCCCAGCTCTCATCCACCACAATCTTTCCATCCTCGATCTTCATGCTCCACTCCCTGACCTGACCTTCTGTGTTGGCCGTGCGGTATGTCACATCCCCCTGCATCAGGTCTTCTCGAAACATTCCGGTTCTGCGGACTGAACGGTTCTCTTCTCCGGTTCCCTCATAGTAATGATATCCCACAGTTCCCAGTCCTTCCATCCTGCCCTCCTCCCAGCTTCCAGCAGAATAATCATATCTGGGACTGTCCAGATTCACCACTTGAAAAGCAGTTCCTTCCCCCTGGGGCTTTCCCGCAGTAAGCTCCCCGTAATAGACGGAACCCGGCTTTTTTATCACCAGACCCTTTCCCTCAAGCTCCTCCTTCCATTCCCCTTCTTCGTAGAGCCAGAGTCTTCCACCCATTTTCACATTATACAGATGACTTAACTGCTCCTCTTCCTCCATCATAAGCCGGGCCGCACTCTCATAATCCCCTTCCTCAAGAGCCTGTCCCAGAAGGCCCAACAGCTCTTTTTCTTGATCTGTAAGAAGAATTTCCTCCTGTCGGGAGGTCTCCTCCAAAGGAGCGGCACCTTCCTTGAAGGCCTCAGAAGTCTCCTGAAAGCTGCTCTCTGAGAAATTCTGGCTCTTACTGCCTCTCCCCGTTCCCAAGAAAAGGACGGCCAATATACAAAGGCCTGCGGCCAATCCTGCCCTTTTTCTGTTTTCCTGCTCCATCCTTTCCTACTCCCTCCATGCCTGTCCAAGCAGTTCTATCCCTTTTTCGATCTGATCCTCACTGAGGTTGGCATATCCCAAAAGCACAGTGGATGGCTGTTTGTCCTGGTGTTTATGAATAAAGCAGGAAGAGAGCCCATAGACCCGAACCCCTTTTTTCCAGGCCTGCTCTATCATCCACCGCTCCGAGCATCCCCTTTTGCTTGTGAGAAGGACATGAAGCCCCGCATATTCCCCGCAGACCTCAAAGTCGTCCTCCAGTTGCTTCAGCTTTGATAAAAGCAGATCGTGTTTGCTTTTGTAAATTGCCCTCATTCTGTTGAGATGGCGCTCATAATAGCCGCCTGTAAGAAACTGATAGATAATATTTTGGTCAATCCTGGAGACCGTGGAGGCATAAAATCCAAGCCGTCTCCGGTAAATCTCCAGAAGCGGCTTGGGAAGCACCATATAGCCTACCCGGATAGCCGGGGCAATGGATTTTGAAAAGGTTCCCATATAGATAACCTTACCTGCTCCATCAAGACCCTGCAGCGCCGGTATGGGCTTGCCTTTATAGCGGAATTCACTGTCATAATCATCTTCTATAAGAAACCTGCCATCCTTCCGCCCTGCCCATCGAAGAAGCTCCTGCCTCCTGAGAATAGGCATCACAATCCCTGTGGGATATTGGTGGGATGGCATCACATAGGCCACATCTGCCGCGCTCTCCTCCAAAAATCTAACATCCATGCCGCCCTCATCCATCTCTATGGGAACCATATCACAGCCAAGGCTTTCCAGTACCCGGTAAGCCTGCTTGTAGGTGGGGCTCTCCATGGCAATCCTTCTGCCCGGTCCCAGAATCTGATTCAGCAGCATAAGGAGATATTCGCTTCCTGCACCAATAATAATCTGCTCCGCCTGACAGTTCACCCCTCTGGCCGAGTAGAGATATCCTCTTATGGCATCCCGCAGGGCAGGCTCCCCCTGAGGAGATCCTGTGAGAAACATTTCTTTTTTATTGTCCGCCAGTGTATCCTTTGTCACCTTCCTCCATGCATTGTAGGGGAAATGGGTGAGATCAATGCCTCTGGGGGAAAAGTCGATCTCCGCCTTCCCCTCCCCTTCCTCCCTCTCACGGATAAAGGGGCCGCTTAATTCCGGCTCCGCTTCAATTAACGCCTCCAGCCGCAGCACATAGTAGCCCTTGTGAGGCACTGCCTCTACATATCCCTCCGCCACCAGCTGGTCGTAAGCCATCTGGGTGGTGGAACGGCTCACCTTCAGACTCTCCGCCAGAACCCTGGTGGAGGGAAGGCGGCTTCCCTCTGCCAAAACGCCTTTTTTTATGTCCTTTTTCAAATATTCATAGATCTGTTCATACAAAGCACGGGGGCTTCCGGCTTCCAAGGGAATCATCATTTGTTCAGCTTAAAGGAGCTCTTGAGAGACACAATCCTGTTAAACACCAGATGCTGCGGCCTGCTGTCCTTACTGTCCACACAGAAATACCCGTTTCTCATAAACTGGAAGCTGTCGTAAGCCTTCACATCCCTTAAGGCCGGCTCCATATAACAGTCCTTCACCACAGTCAGGGAATTGGGATTTAAGTTCAGAGAGCCGTCTTCATTAAGCTTTCCCTTCTCCTCATCCACAATGTTCTCGTACAGGCGGCACTCCGCCTTGACCGCCGTCTCTACGGCAACCCAGTGAATCGTGCCTTTTACTTTTCTGCCTGTAAATCCCAAACCGCTCTTTGTCTCCGGGTCATAGGTGCAGTGAACCACCGTAACATTGCCATCCTCGTCCTTCTCACAGCCTGTACAGGTTACAAAGTAAGCTCCCATAAGGCGCACTTCATTGCCCGGGAACAAACGGAAATATTTTTTAGGAGGCTCCTCCATAAAATCCTCTCTCTCAATGTAAAGCTCTCTTCCGAAGGGAACCCTTCTCTCTCCCAAAGCCTCGTTTTCCAGGTTGTTGGGGATGGACAGCTCCTCCTGCAGGCCCTCGGGATAATTGTCGATGACCAGCTTAACCGGATCAAGGACAGCCATCATCCTCGGCTTCTTCAACTTAAGATCCTCACGGATGCAGTACTCCAACATGGCATAATCTACGGAACTGTTGCCTTTTGCCACTCCTACCAGCTCCACGAATTTCTTTATGGACTCCGGCGTATAGCCCCGCCTTCTCAAAGCGGCGATGGACACCAGCCTGGGATCGTCCCATCCATCCACAATCCCATCCTCCACCAGCTTTTTGATGTAACGCTTGCCTGTCACCACATTAGTCAGATACAATTTGGCAAACTCAATCTGCCTGGGGGGATTCTCAAACTCACACTCCCTCACTACCCAGTCATACAAAGGTCTGTGATCCTCAAACTCCAGGGTACAGATGGAATGAGTGATATGCTCTATGGCATCCTCTATGGGATGGGCAAAATCATACATGGGATAAATACACCACGTATCGCCGGTATTGTGATGGCTCATGCGGGCCACACGGTAGATCACCGGGTCCCTCATATTGATATTGGGAGAAGCCATGTCGATCTTGGCCCTTAAGACTTTCTCTCCATCCTGGTATTTTCCTTCCTTCATCTCCTCAAAAAGCCTCAGGTTCTCCTCGATGCTTCGATTCCTGTAAGGGCTTTCTTTTCCCGGAGTCGTAAAATCTCCCCGGTATTCCCTAATCTCATCTGCCGTCAGATCACAGACAAAGGCCTTCCCCTTCTTAATAAGAAGAACGGCACACTCGTACATCTGCTGAAAATAGTTGGATGCAAAGAAAAGACGGTCCTCAAAGTCGGCTCCCAGCCACTTCACATCCTCGATAATGGACTGAACAAACTCTTCCTTCTCCTTTGTGGGGTTGGTATCGTCAAATCTCATGTTGAACTTGCCGCCATACTTCTGAGCAAGGCCGTAATTTAACAGAATGGACTTGGCATGTCCGATGTGAAGGTAACCGTTGGGCTCCGGCGGAAACCGGGTCTGGACGTGGTCATAGACTCCTTCTGCCAGATCCTTATCAATCTCCTGTTCTATAAAGTTCCTGGAAACCTCTAAAACTTCTTTGTTCTCTTCCATAATATTCCTCCATCCGTAGTATTCCCAATATCATACCATATTTCCCCTGGTTAGAAAAGGGGGTTCTCTTTAAAAAGGTTCTTGTTCACAGATCCTATGGACGATGCCAGGGCTGCTATCCGCAGCCCCGGAAATTTAATGCTTACTTGCTCTCAGTCTTCCACGGTCAGAACTCTAAAACCTGTGTCGGACCAGTTATTCCCAATAAGGTAAGAGGTGTATTTCATCCCTGGGGCAATATCCACCTGATAGGAAACCAAAGGTTCATTGGTAAATCCGCCGCCTGTGACGGTTCCAATGACAATTATGGGCAGCTCCCGGATCACGGTGAAGGTATTGGCATTGGTTACATAGAACTGGTAAGAGCCTGTCATGGCCTGCTTGTAGGCTGTCACTTCCTGGAACCCTACATTGCGGAATACGGCGTCATGGCTATAGAGCATTACATCATAGCTGGAGCCGCTGTAAGACATATTGGCCACCCGGTAGCACCCTGTATTGTAGTTCATATTGTTGCATCCCGTGCTTGGTACCTGAATCATGTTCAGCCCCCCGGCAGCAGTATCCACCAAAACCATGGTGTATCTCTGGCCTGCCGAGAACGGAAAGGTCTGCTGCAGCAGTACGGCACGCAGCCCCGAGGCACGTCTTACGGTGACCGTGTGAAATCCATCGGATATCTGACCGTAATTAGAGATGGTTCCAAATCTGGAATTTGTTGCATAGTTTGTATTATCAATAGAAATATTTACAGGAAAGGTATTGGATGAAGCATTTAAAAACCGTACCTGGGCGTTATTCTGAGAGATACCGCAGCTCGGGCAGGAGGGGAATACCGGCAGGGTACAGACAGGAGGCGTGCATACCGTATTGCCCGGATAGGCGGGAATGCCTCCTTCGGGAGCGATGGGAAGACTAATGCCGTAATCGTTGTTGGAATCGCCCGGGTAGGCAGGGATGCCTCCTTCCGGGGCGATGGGAAGAGAGATTCCGTAGTCATTGCCTCCATCACTGCCCCCAAAAGCAGGGACCGGCGTATCCGCAGCAGAAGGTGTTGTAAGACCGTAGTCCTCTGCTGTCAGATGTCCGTTGGTATTGTTGGGATTATTGGTGTTATTATCAGCCATAGAAGAGAGCCTCATTACTTTTTTACTTCCAGTTTATGAGACGAAAATTGTTTTTGTGAATAAAATATATTTTTCAGTTGACAAACCAGAAGAGGCGTGATAATATAGTGAAGGCTTAAGTGTGGTTTGCTTAAGCGCATAAAAGACGCTGATGTGGCACAGGTGGTAGCGCACCTCATTGGTAGTGAGGAGGTCACGGGTCCGAGTCCCGTCATCAGCTCTTTAAAAAGAGGCGTAGATTCTGAGTTATCAGGATTTATGCCTCTTTTTTATAAATCGAACTCAGTCGATCTCCTGCTGCCCTTTTGCAAGCTCCTCATAGCTTTCCCGAAGCACTCTGCTGGATTCCCCCAGCCTCCCAAGTTCTTCCTGTGTCAGACACAGTTTCAGCACCCTCTGAACCCCGTTTTTATTAATGATACACGGAACGCCGGAAAACACGTCCTGCTGTCCATACTCCCCCTTCAGCATAGCAGAAACCGTCAGAATACTGTTCTCGTCCCCCAGAATGGCCTTGGTTATTCTGGTGAGAGCCATGCCGATGCCATAATAGGTGGCATTCTTTGCCTCTATGATCCTGTAGGCGGCCCCCTGCACCTCTTTCTCTATCTCCCTCAGCTTTTCCCTGTCTATCTCCGGATTTTCCTCACAGGCATCCAGAATGGATTTGGTTCCGATCTGAGCCTGGCTCCATGGCACAAACTCACTGTCCCCATGCTCCCCCATAACATAAGCATGAATATTTCTGGGATCCACTCTCAAATATTCCCCCAAAAGATACCGAAGCCTGGCAGTATCCAGCGCCGTTCCGCTGCCAAGGACTTTTCTCGGATTAAACCCGGACAGCATATAGGTGATTTTCGTCATAATATCCACAGGATTGGTAGCTACCAGAAAGATCCCGTCAAACCCCGAGGCTGTGACCGGCTCCACAATGGACTGGAACACCTTAGCGTTCCGTCTTAAAAGAGCCAGCCTGGTCTCCCCCGGCCTCTGAGCCACTCCCGCACAGATCACTACAATATCCGCATCCCGGCAGTCCTCATACTCTCCCGCATAAATCTTCATATTAGCGGCAGAAAAGGCAAGGCCATGGTTTAAATCCATAGCCTCGCCCTCAGCTCTCTTTTTGTCCAGATCAACCAGCACCAGCTCATCACAGACATTCTGATTTAAAAGGGAATAAGCATAACTCATCCCCACCATCCCGGTACCTACCAGAACCACTTTCCTCTTATCATTTACCATAATCAACCTCTTTTCCGTATTCCTAAGATTTTATTTAACTCTGTTAGTATCCCGGATTACAGAAAAAATATGCTTTTTCGTTCAGGAGATCGTAGGGGCCGTCTTACCAGGACATAGCTATCCATTCGGGGACCGCTTCCGCTCTGGTTGCCTCAGCAGCGGTACTAGGCTTGTAAAAGACACAAGCCAAGGACCGGCGAGGCAAATGTCCCCTCACCGGATATCTATGTCCTGGCAAGACTACATTCCTGGCGACTCGAAAGAAATGCGCTGAAAGAAACTATGTCCGGCTGGGGAAAGTTTTGCAGGAGGCACCTAAGGGAAAGCGGCCCCGAGTGGGAATACCGGTACCTCCCGGACGGCCCTCCTGCCAACTCTAAACGAACGCCTACAGCCTTTCGATCTTTTTGGCCATAAGCTCGCTGTTATTGCTGTAAATAATGGCATCCTCTTTGGAGATGACTTTGTTCTGGTACATCTGAATCAGGCTTGCGTCCATGGACACCATGCCTTCCTTCTGGGATGTGGCGATTACGTTGTCGATCTGGTGAATCTTGGATTCACGGATCATGTTGCGGATGGCGTTGTTGAAGAACATAATCTCAAAGGCCGGCTGTACTCCGCCCGACAGGGTGGGAATCAGCTGCTGGGAGATTACCCCCTGCATTACCATGGAAATCTGTACACGAATCTGCTGCTGCTGCTCCGGCGGGAAGCTGTCTATAATACGGTCCATGGTGTTGGCGGCCCCTACAGTATGGAGCGTGGAAATCACAAGATGGCCTGTCTCCGCCGCAGTCATGGCAGTCTTTATGGTCTCATGGTCTCTCATCTCTCCCAGGAGGATGACATCCGGAGCCTGCCTTAAGGCGGCGCGGAGGCCTGACACATAGCTTTCCGTATCCGTGCCGATCTCCCTCTGGGACACAACACTTTTGTCATGGCGGTGAAGATATTCGATGGGATCCTCCAGAGTAATGACATGGGCGTTCCTGGTGCGGTTGATCTCGTTGATAATACAGGCCAGAGTGGTGCTCTTGCCGCTTCCTGCAGGCCCTGTCACCAGCACCATGCCTTTGGTCATCTTGGCCACATCGATAATGGTACGTGGGAGATGAAGCTGTTCATAATCCGGCAGGTCAAAGGTTATAATACGGATAATGGCCGCCAGCGAACCTCTTTGGCGGAACACATTGGCTCGAAACCGGGACAGATGGGGAAGGGCAAAGGAAAAGTCGTCGTCCCCCTCCTCCTGTACCTTTTTCATACTGCGTTTGCCGGCCACATCATAGAGCTGGGCGATCAGTTCCTCGATCTGAGCAGGGGACAGTTTATTTTCCTCCTGATATTCAATGCGCCCTCCCACCTTATAAGACAGCGGCATTCCTGCTACAAGAAAGATGTCTGATGCCTGCTTATTTACTGCTATACTTAGCAATCCTGTTATATCCATGTAATCTACTTCCTTCCTTATCAATTCCCGGCAGTACTGAGAGATCTTGCCTTAACTGCTGCTCCCGGTCCATACGGGCATGGATCTGTCGATCTCATAGTCCACGGAATGATATACATTCCAGGCCAGAATTCGATATCCCATGTCCTCCTCCCAGTCTATCTCCAGCTCCACATGAAGCATCTGTCCATAGGGCATCTCAATGTCCGTCTGTACCGTCCCTGACTCCTCCTGATAATAGCTGCCTAACTTTTCCTTTACAAGCTGCCGGTATTCCTCATCATTTGAAGCCAGGCGGCACTGGCTCAGAGTCTCCTCCACCATGGCGGTAAATTCCACTGCCAGATTGTCCGCCTCATAATACCCTGCAATCGACTGAGCATTTTTCTTGGCCAGATTCCAGTCGCTGCCTGCGCTGCTTAATGAGAGCAGTCCAAAAATAGTCAAGCATAAAATAATAAATATTAAAATCAGGGATGAAGTGCCGATGTTGGCTCTTCCTCCCGACTGTTTCTCATTCATATCCAGATTCCCTTCCATGCCTTTATTCCCGCAGGATCCTCTTGGCTGTCAGCACAAACAGCTCCACATCGTCCTCCAGGCGCCAGACCCTAATGCGGGCTTCTCCCACTCGTCCTTCTGCAGTCATATCCACTTGGCCGCCGTACTCTGCTTCCTCTTTTTCCGGGACAGGGCTCCAGACAGAATCCCAGTAGATCACTCCTGTCGACTGGTCTCCTGACATCAAAAGCCGGTCCTTTAAGCCCCCGGCATCCTCCGCCTTCCAGATCTCGGCCACACTCTCTGCTGCCAGAGACGCATAATTGGTATCCTTTGCCAGGCGGCTTAAATTGTTGGCTCTCACAAACACCAGGATACATACGCTGGCACATAGAATAAAGAAACATACTACTGCTATCATTTCCATAAGAAATAATGCAGTTCCTGAATCACGCTTACTCCTCATCTCTGCCGCCTCCGCTTCTGATGTTCAAAAACAGGCCGGACTCCTCCACTCCTGTCACTGTCACTTCCAGGATATCCCCCTCCTGGCGGAAGGTAAGCCCCCCGCACTTCATGATCTCAAGCCCGTCTTTAAGGCCCAGTCCGCTTCCTTCATTGGTAAACAACTCCCTCACAGCGCCTTCCCGGTAATAGATCCATGTCACATATCGGCTGCCGTTGATCTCCTTTGACAGCTCCAGCACCGGCGTATCCTCTATGGTCCTCACGGCTACGCTGCCTGCCTCGTCTCCCTGCCTCACCTTGTTGGCCACATAGTTGAGAACTACCTGTCCCGAATAATTTTCCTCAATCCGGCTGTTAATATTCTCATACACCTTTCCGCCTATGAGCACTGTAAACAAGGCACACAACACAAATACCAAAAACAACAGCATTGTAAAAAGGAGGTTCATCGTCTGGCCTTTCTGCTGTCTCTGCTGTTTCAAACGCCTCTCCCCCTTCACTCTTCCATATTAGAAATTACTGTGATATCCGGCATAATATTGGAGGCAAAGCCTTCATAAAAAACGTAATACCGGCTGCGGTCAATCTTGATCCCGTAATTTTCTTCCAGATATTGAACAGAAGGCGGATAACGCCCCTCGATGGCATAGCACTGCACCGAAGCCCTGGCGATGGCGCTGCGCAGGGTCTCCGCCCCCTCCCTGTCCATACGGTCCGACATGGACAGAACGCCATTTAAAAACAGCCCTATGATCACACCGAAGAACACTGCCGATACCAGGTATCCTTTTACCACATTCCAACTATTTTTAAACTGTTTCACTGTCTCCACCTGCTATCCTATTGCTGACAAGATTCCCACCAGAGGAAGCATGACCGACAAAAGCACCAGACCCACGGACACTGCCAGAACCGCCACAATGGTAGGCTCCAGCCTGGAGATGGTGTTGTCGATGGAGGCGTCCGCCTCCTCCTCATACCCTCGGGAAATATCTTCCATCACACTGTCAAGCCGTCCGCTTCGGTTGCCTACCTTGATCATCTGAACCTGGAAACCGTTAAACAGCCCGGACTCCTTCATGGCCTCGTCATATCCCTTTCCTATGTCAAGGCCGTCCTTGCACTTGGCCAGATATTCCTGAATCCTGCTGTTGCCTGCCAGCTCATTGGCCAGTTCAATGCCCTTTTCCAGCTCCAGGCCGCTCTTTAAGGTGAGGGCCAGAACAGAACTGCACCGACGCTTGGCCACCAGAAGGGCAGTCTTGTTGGAACGCTTAAACTTCTCGGTCATAGTCTCCACAGCATGAACTCTTTTGCCAAGCTTAGAAGCAATGTACAGCCCGAGAACCGCTGCAGCCAGAACTGCCGCAGCCACAAGGGCCACGCCGCTGAATGCGCCGCCCAGACGGATAGCCGACTGGGATACCGGAGAAATCTGGGCTCCCAGCTGCTCATAAACCTCCTCAAAGATGGGCATAACCCTGGTAAACAGCACAAACAGCACTACCAAAAGCATAAGCACCATCATAATAGGGTAGGTTATGGCATTGCGGATATTCCGGATCATCCTGTCTTCCTTGTCGTAATAGACAGACAGAGATTCCATCATCTGATCCAGGGTTCCTGTCTGATCTCCCAGCTTTGCCATCTTAACCACATAGTCCGGAAAGCTCTCTGTCTTTTCCAAAGCTTCAAACACCGGGGCCCCCAGTTCAATCTCATCTGCCAGGAAAAGAAGCCGGTTCTTCTCGTCTTCATTGGCCGCATCTTCTGCCATAATCCGCAGTCCCTCATCCAAGGGAACCGCCGCCTTCAAAAGAAGGGACACCTGAAGGCAGAAAGCAGAAAGTTCCTGATATGTATACTTCTGCTCTGTTTTCTTACTCATGAATGTCTCTCCTTCTTAATAACAGTATTTTTGCTGATAATTGGCGCCGTTGCCGATATACTGCTTAATGGATTCACTCTGTCCCCCTGTGGAGGCAAAAGTGGGATCTGCCAGAGACCAGTTGGCTCCATCAAAGTAGATATAATTGTCCAGCCAGCCCACGCCATCAATGTACACATTCACCCATGCATGGTAAGCGCTTCCTGTATAGCCCACTACCAGCTTGGCAGGGATATCCTGGGATCTGAGCATGGATACCATAAGAGCCGCATAGTCAAAACAGATCCCTGTCCTGGATGCCAGAACCTGATCCACATTAGGCAGATAGCCGCTCTGAACACTGGACGCCTTGGCTGTGTCGTAAGTCATATTGTTGACTACATAGTTATACACGCTGTTGACCACACCCAGGGCATCTCCTGCACTGGCCGCAATCTCCGCGCCCTTCTGCACTGCCGCGCTTCCCGCCGAAAAGTTAATATATTGGTTGGGATAGAGGAAGGGCTCAAACTGGCTGGCCAGAGATACGGATACATCCTGGCTGAAAACCTGGGCATATTGATTGCCGCTTACATTCTCAAATACCTTTATGGAGTAGGTTCCGTTTCCCTCTGACATAGGGAACACCTCATAAGCATTTCTGGCATTCAAATCATAGGTATATGTAAGGCCGCCTTTCGTTATCTGCACCTTAATCTTATTGACGCCGCCCATGTATTTTACCATAACATAGCCGTTTTGAGTATTGGAGGCATCCACTGCCACCTTGCCGTTGTCAAAGGTCACGCTGCCGGAAGCCGTAGGCACACGCACAAGGCTTCCCTGAGGCTTGGAATACAAAGGCACTGCCCCATCATCGATGGCTACCAGAAGCTCCCCTTCCTTCTCCGCCTCGTTTACTTCTTCCTGAAGAACATTCTCCATAGCTTCCGGGGTTACCTGCCGCACCTGGATATCTTCTTCCATCTCCACCGGCTTTTCTGAAACCGCACAGGCCCCCGCCCCTAAGGCCAGAACAAAGATCATTCCGCCCAACAATACTGTCCATCTTCTCTTTTTCATTTCTAATACCTCTTTCTTATAAATCTTCTTTATAACAGCCTCTGCCTTACGATCTCATATGCAAGGACGCCTGCCGCCACCGAAGCATTGAGGGAATCAATGTCTCCCTTCATGGGAATGGATGCAGCCATATCGCAGGTTTCCCTTACCAGCCTGCTGACCCCGTCCCCTTCATTACCGATTACAAGGCCTATGGGCCCTTTCAGATCCAGCCGGTACATCAGCTCCCCGCCCATGTGGGCGCAGACAAACCAGATACCTTCTTTTTTCAGCTGTTCCATAACCATAGTCAGATTGGTAACCTTGGCCACAGGAGTGTAATTCAGGGCGCCCGCGGAAGTCTTGGCTACGGTTGCCGTTAATCCCACTGCCCTGCGCTTTGGAATAATCACCCCATGGGCGCCGGCCAGATTGGCTGTCCGGATAATTGCCCCTAGGTTGTGAGGATCCTCAATGCCATCCAGCAGAATCAGAAAGGGAGGCTCACCCTTCGCCCTGGCTCTGTCCAAAATCTCCTCCACCGTCACGTAACCGTATGCAGATGCCTGGGCAACTACCCCCTGGTGGCTTCTGGTCTGAGAAATCTGATCCAGCCTTTCCCTTGCCACAAATGTAATAATGGTATCCTGCTTTCTTGCCTCCCTTACAATGGTCTGCACAGGGCCATCTCTGCATCCATCCAGCACATACAATTTGTCAATGGTTCTGCCGGAACGCAGCGCTTCCAAAACCGCATTACGTCCCTCAATCAGAAGGTTCTCCTCATTCATGGTCTTTCCAATTCTCCTATCTTCTCCAATCCGCGGCTTACAAGCTCCAAAAGGCGTTCATACTGTTCTGTCAGATACAGATAACCTACCAGGGCTTCAAACCCTGTGGCCATCCGGTAATCCGCCACAGTGGCATTCTTGGCCACCGTGGCGGACTTGGCATTCCTGCCTCTTTTAAACACAGCCTCCTCCTCCCCGGTAAGCTCCGGTTCCAGAAGCTTTATCATATCCGCCTGGGTCTTGGCCTTCACCAGACTGCTGCTTTTCTTATGCATCTTGTTGACCTGCATGCTGCCCCGGTTCATCACCTTCATCCGAATGATGACCTCATACACTCCATCCCCCAGATAGGCCAGGGCCAGGGGGGAGTACATGGCCGGGTCCTGCTTTTTTAGGCCCAGCATTTCCTTGCAGTACTGGGTAAAACCCAGTTCCTGCTTTATAACCTCTTCCATTTAACCCCTTCTCTTGTATCCTCCAGGACAATGCCCATGTCAAGAAGCTGCTGGCGGATCTGATCTGCAAGGGAAAAATTCTTCTCTTTTCTGGCCTTCTGTCTGGCCTCAATCAGAGCCTCCACCTCTTCGTCCAAAGTCTCTTTCTTTCTCTCTGTAAGGATTCCAAGTACCTGACAGAGGGTCTCAATGGTCTTCTTCAAATATATGATATACTCCCTGCTGCTGTTCTCGTCAGCTGTTGTATTGCTGAATTTCACCAGCTCGAATACGGCAGACACGGCGTCAGCAGTATTGAAATCATCTTCCATAGCGGCCTCATACTTGGCCTTGAAAGCCTCGGCCTCTTTTACCAGAAGCTGCTCCTTCTCCGAAAGACCGGTCCCCTGGGATTTCCTTTGTTCAAGGCCTGCAAGCTTCTCCACCCCATTGAGAATTCTCTCCAGCCCGTTTCTGGAAGACTCCATAAGCTCCTCGCTAAAGTTTAGAGGACTGCGGTAGTGAGCGCTGAGCATAAAGAAGCGCAGAACCTGAAGGTCGAATTTTTCGCCGATCTCCCGCACCGTAAAGAAATTCCCCAGGGATTTGGACATTTTTTTATTGTCAATATTCAGGAAACCATTGTGCAGCCAGTATTTTGCAAATTCCTTTCCGCTTGCCGCTTCGCTCTGGGCAATCTCATTCTCATGATGAGGGAAAATTAAGTCCTCGCCGCCTCCATGAATATCAATCTGCTCGCCCAGATACTTTTTGGACATAGCAGAGCACTCAATATGCCACCCCGGCCTTCCGGCACACCACGGAGACTCCCAGAAGGGCTCCCCTTCTTTCTTCGGCTTCCACAGTACAAAGTCCGACGAGTCCTCCTTGCCCTCCTCTCCGGTAACCTTAATCTCCCGAAAACCGGACTGAAGCTCATCTAAGTTTTTGTGGGACAGCTTGCCGTAATCTTCAAAAGACTTTGTGCGGAAATATACGGTTCCATCTTCTGCCCTGTAGGCATGGCCCTTCTCAATAAGGGTTTCAATGAGGCCGATCATCTCCCCAATCTCTTCCGTGGCTTTGGGATGAACCGTGGCAGGTCTTACGTTCATGGCCGCCATGTCCTCCTTGCACTCCTTAATATAACGGCTGGAGATGGCATCAGAATCCACCCCCTCCTCTATGGCCTTCTTGATGATCTTATCATCTACATCTGTAAAATTAGAAACAAAGTTTACCTCATAACCTTTATATTCCAAATACCGGCGGACCGTGTCAAACACAATCATAGGCCGGGCATTGCCGATATGGATAAAATTATAAACCGTTGGACCGCATACATACATCTTCACTTTCCCCGGCTCCAAAGGAACAAACTCTTCCTTTGCCCCGGTCAGCGTGTTAAAGAGCTTCATAAGGTGTCTCCTCCATTCTGTCGTCATAACAATAATCGGCGGAAGATGTCAGCAAGGTAATAGCCTGAGCCGCAATTCCTTCCCCACTTCCTGTAAATCCTAACCCTTCCTCCGTAGTGGCCTTGACGCTGACTCTGTCCACACGAAGCTTTAAGGCCCCCGCAATATTTTCTGCCATCCTTGGACGGTAAGCCGCCAGCTTAGGCCTCTGGGCAATGATTGTGGCATCAATATTCTCTATCACATAGCCCTTCGCTTTCAGCAGCTCTCCCACGCGGCACAAAAGGTCCATACTGGAAATCCCTTTATAGGCAGGATCCGTATCTGGAAAGTGCTGTCCGATATCACCTAAAGCTGCTGCTCCCAGAAGAGCATCCATAATCCCGTGGACCAGAACATCCGCATCGGAATGTCCCAGAAGCCCCTTTTCATAGGGAATCTCCACGCCTCCCAGAATCAGCTTTCTCCCTTCCACCAGCCGGTGGACATCATATCCCTGTCCTACTCTCATCGTATTATTTCCCTTCCGTTTTTTCCATATATTGCTCAAACAATCAAACGGACCTTCCCTGGAATGCACCTAAGATGAAGGTCTTTCTGGCACATAAAGCTTTCCCCGTCCCCATGAACTGCCACAGGCCTCTCCATATGCAGCTCTACCTCCCGGCATTGATAACTGCGGACTCCCCTGTATTTTTTATGATGGCCCAGAAGGGAGGTTGCCAGAAAGGGGATCAGCTTTATCTTACTGCTGTGATGAACCACGCAGAGAGTCAGCTTCCCATCGCAGGGGTCAGCCGTAGGCGCAAACTTAAAACCGCCTCCCTCAAAGGGATGTATATGGGCAGATATAAAGTAAATATGATTCAGCTCCACCTTCTGAGTCCCATCCAGCAGAAGATAGCCCTTTACAGGATAAAACAGAATCAGCTGTTTTATGCCGGCTATTAAGTAGCTTAATCCTCCCATATAAATCTTATTCATGGTATCCTTGACCTTTGAACCCTCAAGGCTTTGACATACTGCCGCGTCCATGCCCATACCTGCACTGATCAGAAACCGCCTGTGCTCTAATGTTTCCCCATAGGACATGACCCCGTAGTCCAAAAGTTTATAGTACTTAGGATTAAGAATCTTTTTCAGGCACCGAACCGGGCGTCTGGGAAGCTTCAGGCTTCTTGCCAGATCATTGCCGGAGCCGGCCGGGATGTATCCTAATGTTACCGGCCCACAGAAGGCCAGCCCGTCCAGAACCTCGTTCATGGTTCCATCTCCCCCAACAACAATGATAATTCTGGCTTCCCGGCATCCTTCCGTCAGCCCGGCCGCATACCTTATGGCATCTCCCGGCTTCTCTGTCACAAATCCTTGATATTCCATACCCAGATGAGTCAGCTGTCTTTCAAGTTTTTTCCATATCTTGCCGCACCGGCCGCTGCTCGCATTAGGATTAACAATAAAAT
>JAAWHU010000162.1 GCA_022796015.1 Hungatella sp.
CTTTCTCCATGACCTTCTCTTCGTTATATTCAGTAAGGAACATACTTTTCACCTCCGCTCGATTTTCCAAAAGAAAAGTTTTAATCACATATTCATCCGGCATCTCATCAAGAGCTGCGTCCACAGCAGCATCAAGATCTATCTTTTCACTTTGATGCCGCCTCACTGCATCCACAAGCCATGCGTACTCCTTTAGCGGTTCACACGCATCCATCATATGCTGGTTCTTTCCGTAGTTGATATTCAGCATAGTCACTTTGACTTCAATATCCCCCTCGCCCTCATAGGCGTCGCTTAACTTAAGAACCTGTCTTTCGGACTGCTCTTTTGTGCCGTTGTAGAAACAGACACATACCGGCCTTGGCACTGGCTGAAGCATACTGCTATACTGATAATAATCACTTGCAGCAATATATTTCTCGTACAATCGTCCTCCGTATATAAAAAACCTCATGGGCATGTTGGGATTAAATGAACTCTGATGCTCCCACAGATCCATCTCAAATGCAACGATAAAGGATATATCGTTCTTCATCCTCATATACACTGCGTCACCAATGGTATTAAACTGGATATCATCAGGATTCGTGTAATCCGTCCCATTGATCGCATTGTACAGGGACAGGGTCCACTGCTTGTTCTCAGGATTTCCAAAAATAAACTTGAACAATCTGTCCTTATAATCCTTCTTTGCGTCCTTCAGGCCGTTATCCTTTATAAGAATTCTGTATTCTTCATTCTGCTTCGTCAAACCAGAAATGGTTTCCTCCATCTCCTCGATTTTCCGGCGCAAAATCTCTTCAACTGTCATCTCAAACCACCTCCTCGTGGGGTTCTGAATTAAATTCAGCATATTTCTATCCTTGCATATCCGTAGTACTAAGCACTGCCTCTCTGGTTCTGCCGTATATCCTCACCTGTCTATTATAAATTTTTGTGAAATCTACATACCTACTGATAATATCGCCTTTCTTATCTCCACAAAGAAGCCGAATCCATTCCGACTGATTTTCTTCTTTATCTCCATTATAACAGATTTTCGTAAACCTGCAACGTCCGCTATAAGATTTTAGGACGGCTGCTCTCTGAAATTACAAGGTAATGACATTCTCATTTTCCACTTTCCTCCTATCCAGCTTCAACCATTCTGATCCGTTTATCCACATAAGCAAAGAATTCTTCGTGGTACTCCGCTTCTGTAAGTTCTGCCAGTTTCTCCATCTGCTCACCAAAAAGCTCAATATTACAATGCTTCTTTATAAGCTTTGAATTTGCAGTAATCTCTAAAAAATATAAATGGACAAAAAGCTTTCCTTCTTTCGCAAAAACATGGCTTATCTGCCCGATCTTCCCTCCTTCTCCCGATTTAAAACAGACCCCTTTAAGCCTCTCGGTGTAGAAGCTCTCCATTTTTACAAATAGAACATTTTTCCTCTTCCTCTCAGCAACCAGCCTTTCTTCTAACGCATTCTGACTGTTCAGGCACTCTTCTAATTCTCCGTCATATGGACTTATCATTATCCTCATCATCTGCTTGCCTCCTTACTTTAATCGAATCGCCATTTAACTAAAGTCCCACACATCTGTTCCATAAAGATTATGGCTTTTCCTTGTCAATGTAATTCCATCTATCATTTCTTCCTTGCCACTTTTCTTCACCGCCCTTCGCATTCCCCGCGAAGTGCATCTTTTTATATAACGCTTATTCCTAATCCCGGCAAACCTATTTTTGTGATACATTCTCATAAAAACCTCCTGTGTCCTTTATTCTATAATCCATATCCCCGCAAAGCGGATAGTCCGGCTCACCGTCTGGATCATTACTGGAAGCCCGAAATAACCCGTCATGCCTTTCTTCCGGCATTTCTCCCGGATCACAATATTTCCAAAGTCTTCCCATATTCCCCGACAAACTTTAATACAATCAAAACGGATACGAAAAAAGCGAGTACCACATCAAAAGGTGTGCATACCCGCTTCTCATTCCCATATTCCAATCCCATATCCCCCAAAATGAACACCCCTCCAAGGCCGCCCATTCACAGATTCGGATACCACCGCAGCAGATCCCCGTCCCCATGCTCGATCAGATAATTTACCGCATAATACAGCCACTCCTCCGGCGTGGGAACCTCCCCCTCATGGGGTATCGCCTCCCACTGCGCCCGCTTCTCAGGGTCAGGGTCATTCAACCCCCGCCTGATCCGCGCTGAGATAATCTCCCTCATCTCCTCCACCGTGATGCCCCGCTCACGGGCAAGCCTCTCAAATAAATGTTCTCCCATACCAAAACGCCTCCTAAAATTTCCTATGATAGCATATCCACAAATATCCCATACTATGACTATGTTCCTTTTGGGCGATAGATTCTCTACTGATTATGACTATTATATCACCCATTTGGGAACTAAAATAGATACAAATGGAGATTGGCAGATGGTGAAAATGGATATCCAACAGCATATAAAAGAACTCATGGACGAGCGCGGCTGGACAAACTACCGGCTCGGCAAAGAAGCAAGCCTTTCCCATTCCACGATCACCAACCTCTTTAAACGGAACAATGCCCCGACCATACCGACCCTGGAGGCCGTATGCCGGGCATTCGGTATTACTTTATCGCAATTTTT
>JAAWHU010000005.1 GCA_022796015.1 Hungatella sp.
CCTCGTCCAGAATCAGGATGCCCGGCTCAAACCCATGAGAGACAATCTCTTTTGCATAGGAAAGAACCCCCTTCTGAGTAGGATGATACTGGTATTCCATCCATGTATTATACTGAACACTTCTGAAAAAATCCTGATTCAAGGCCTTCCCCTTAAAAGGAAAATGCCTCCTCATGGCTGAGAGATAAGCCTCCCGCAGACAGGAGCCCCCTTGAAAAAGCTCTGCCTCGCCATCACTTTCCACTGTCATGCTCCCCGACTGAAAGGTCACGTCCAGAGCCTTTTTCCCATACACACATCTTCCTTTTGTAGACAGCCACAAGGGCATGGTCTGGTTTTCCCTATAACTCCGGTCCATGTGAAATACGCTGTCCTTCCCAAGAGGAAACTTTTCCCCCAAAGCGCTTGACCCGCCCCACCAATACTCGCCCTCCAGCAGTTCTGCAGAAATCTTCAACGGACACGTCCTCCTTCTTATTTTACCTTCAATCTATTTTACTTTTCATCTCCCTTCTGCACAACCCGTCCATATTTTCCCCGCCTCTCCAAAAAAATTACATAGTCGTCAAATGTCAAAAATGACATACGCGAAAAAATGAAATATTTACAAAAATCATAGACGATATTATGATTTGATTGTGACAAATGCAATAAAATCAAACCAAGGCCCGGCAGAGCAGGGGAGAAAGGAAAACGTTCAGACTATGAAAAGAGAGAAAACCAGGATAAAAAATAATCTGTCCTTTGTTTTGGGGGTACGCCGCAGCTGGCAGCTGTACCTGTTATTGCTCCCGGCCATGGTTTATCTGCTGATCTTCCATTATGTTCCTTTATATGGAATCCAGATTGCCTTCAGGGACTATTCACCGGGGCTGGGATTTTCCGAGAGCCCTTTTGTGGGCCTGAAGCATTTTATCTATTTTATGAAATCCCCTCAGTTTGCCACCCTTATAAAGAATACCGTAAGCCTGAATGTGCTGAGGCTGGTGTTCTGCTTTCCCTTTCCCATATTTTTGGCCCTTGTTTTAAATGAGGCATCTAACGCCAGGTTTCAGAAGCTGGTGCAGAATTTGACCTATGCGCCCCACTTTATCTCCACTGTGGTGCTCTGCGGAATGATCGTCAGCTTTACCTCCCCGTCTACCGGGATTATCAACACCTTTATCCAGGCCCTGGGCAGAAAGCCCATAGACTTTATGGGGCAGGAAAGCTGGTTCAGGCCTATTTACATTCTCTCGGACATGTGGAAGGATACCGGATGGTCTTCCATCATCTATCTGGCGGCCCTGGCGGGAATCGACCTTTCTCTTCACGAGGCGGCCCAGATCGATGGGGCTTCACGGCTTCAGAGAATCCTCTACATCAATATTCCCGGAATCTCCGCCACCATCATCATTCTGCTGATTATGGAGTTCGGCAGGATGATGAGCCTCGGGTTCGAGAAGGTGTACCTGCTTCAGAATTCCCTGAACCTGCCGGTTTCCGAGGTGATCTCCACCTATGTGTATAAGACAGGGCTTCTGGGGGCCAAATTCAGCTACACCACAGCCATAGACGTGTTTAATTCCATAATCAACTGCGGCCTGCTTCTCATTGTCAACAAGATCTCAAGCAGGGTCGGCGAGACCAGTTTGTTCTGACGAGGAGGCGGCAAGGATATGAATAAAAAAGTGTACGGCTCGGAAAAGATATTCAACATGGCAATAAATCTGATTCTGCTGCTCTTCGGCCTCATAGCCCTGTATCCTCTGATCTTTGTAGTCTCTGCTTCTGTAAGTGATCCCACTGCCGTCAACAGCGGCAGGGTGACTCTGCTGCCTGTAGGGTTTAACCTAAAAGGCTATCAGGCTATTTTAAAGAGCAAATGGATTATCACAGGTTACCGCAACAGCCTTTTTTATACAGTGTCGGGAACCGTGCTCAATGTGACGGTAACTTTGATGGCAGGCTATGCTCTGTCAAGAAGGGATCTGTACGGAAGAAGGCTTATAACCCTGTTTATGATGTTCACCATGTGGTTCAGCGGAGGCATTATCACTACCTATCTGGTGGTAAATAAGATCGGGCTCTACAACAAGTGGTATACTCTGATCCTTATAGGGCTGGTGTCCGTGTACAATGTGATCATCACCAGATCCTTTATCTCAGGAAGCATTCCCATGGAGCTGCAGGAGGCGGCCAGAATCGATGGATGCAATGATTTTCAGATCTTTGCCAGGCTTATTATCCCGCTGTCAAAGCCGGTGACAGCCATATTGTGCCTGTATTACGGCCTTGGGCACTGGAACAGTTATTTTAACGCCCTGATCTATCTGAAGGACAAGAATATGCAGCCTCTGCAGATTTTCCTGCGGGAGATCCTGGTGCAGAACGAGACCATCCATATGAGCAGCGATGCCCTGGATTCCCTGATCGAGAGGGCTCTTATGGCTCAGACCATGAAGTACAGCCTCATTGTGGTAGCGTCTCTTCCCATGCTGATGATCTATCCGTTTTTACAGAAATTCTTTGTAAAAGGGGTCATGATCGGCTCGGTAAAGGGCTGAAGCTATTATTATTTTATTTCATTATAAGAGGAGGTATTTTATGAAGAAAAGGAGCGTTGCTGCACTTGTGCTGGCAGGGACTGTAATGGGGCTTACGGCCTGTTCGGGAGGAGCTTCCGACACCCCGGCCGCAGCTGCCGGCTCGCCAAGGGAGGCGTCAGAAGGGCCGGCACAGGATCCTGCCAAGGAAACATGGGGCAGTGGGGATGAGGTGACCAAGGTATCCATGATGGTGGCGACCAAGGCCACGCAGGGAGACTGGGCGGACTACTGGATAATCAAGCATATTGCACAGGAGTGCGGTGTCTGGTTTGAGGTGGATCAGGTGACCCAGGACGCCTGGTCGGAGAAGAAGAACCTGGCCTTTGCTTCCGGGGATCTGCCTATGGTATTTTTAAATGATCTGACGGATACGGAGCTGGCTACCTACGGGAGCCAGGGGCTGATTCTCCCTCTGGAGGACTATATTACCAAGGAAACTATGCCTAATTTTTTCCAGGTCCTGGAGCAGGAGGAGTACAAGGATCTGCTGCCCAGCCTGTATTTCCCTGACGGCCACATCTATGCCATAAGAGGAATCAACGGGGCCCAGCGAGAGTACGCCAAGAGCCGTTTCTTTATTAATGAGGCATGGTCCAAGGCTCTTGGCTTTGAGAAGCTCCCCGAGACTCTGGACGAGTTCTATGAGTATCTGTGCGCGGTGCGGGACAATGATGCCAACGGCAACGGGGACGCCTCTGACGAGATTCCTTTCGGCGGCTCCTACAATGAGGACGGCACGGACTACTATGACGGCTTTATCCCCATTCTCACGGCCTTCGGCTATGTGAGCAGAACCTACCAGACCGATGATGCAGGCAAGGTGATCTATGTTCCGGAGCAGGACAACTATAAGGAATTTCTAAAGTATATGAACAAGCTGTACACAGAAGGGCTTTTGGATTCCGAGTACTTTACCCAGACGGCGGACCAGAGGAAGGCCAAGGAAGCCTCCAACCTCTGCGGCGCGTTTACGGACTATGCTTCCTACTTAAATATTACGGATCCCAAGGTATTTCTGCAGTTCAGAG
Organism: Hungatella sp.; assembly: GCA_022796015.1. Taxonomy (GTDB): domain Bacteria; phylum Bacillota; class Clostridia; order Lachnospirales; family Lachnospiraceae; genus UBA3402. The sequence continues at coordinate 3,617 of JAAWHU010000005.1, forward strand.
GATTAAAGCCTATGACCAGCCAGTTTAACAGCGTGCAGATGTGGCCATCTAAAGATATTGTCTATGATGGGGCCATGGTGCTGACCAGCAAGGTGACGGACGAGGCAACCATAAAGAAGCTTCTCTCTGTTATTGACTGGTGCTATTCCGAGGAGGGCACCTATGCCACCATGGTGGGCCCTAAGATCGGCCAGGATCCGGAATTCCCGGAGTACGGCTGGGAGCTGGTGGGGACGGATTTCGGCACGGAGCAGAGGAAATGGACCTACGACGAGAAGGCGTATGAGACATCCTCGGCCTATATTGATTTCCACTGTACGCCGGGGGACAACTACTTCCCCTTTGCACAGACTGCGGACAGATGCTTAAAGAATTCCATTACCATGGATGTCTATGAAAATGAAAATACGGCCAAGACACTCCGCCTCACTTATGATATTATGAATCATGTGTTCGACTATCTGAGAGTGGACTGGCCGGACAGCATGAAGCTTACAGCAGAGGAAGCAGATGAGCTGAGCCTGATCGAGACGGACCTAAACAGCTACAAGCAGACCATGGAATCCAAAATGATCATTGGCGACCTGGATGTGGATGGAACCTGGGATGAGTTTGTGTCAGGCCTTCACTCCAGAGGCTTAGACCGCTATCTGGAGATTCTTCAGCAGGCCTATGACAGATGGGCTTCCAACAAGTGACAGATGGCATACGGCCAAGCCCTGCACAGGCACGCCGCCCGATAGGCGAAGGCTCAAAAAAGAAGCATGGGGGAGTCAGGTGTATACAAAACGCAGACAATCCAAGGTATTTGTTGGTTATATGGTTTATATTATTTCTCTGATTGTTTGTCCTTTTATTCTTTTGGATGTTATTTTCCTGGTAAACGGCTTAAGGCAGGTGGAGATGGCCTATGCGGCATCCCAGGAGTACGCCATGAGGCAGGCGGTGGATGGCATGGACAATGATTTTCAGACCTTTCGGAACGTTGTGGCACAGCTTTCCACGGACTCTGACATTACACCATATCTTCTTCAGTCCAAAAGCTATGATTCCGTGACGGCCCTAAGGAAGCTGCAGATCTATCAGGCCCAGATGAATTTTTTTGACGAACTGTATCTGTATATCAGCGGAGATGAAACTCTTTATTCGGGAAGCGGCATTATCTCTCTGGCTAATTTTAAGGGAAAACTCTATTCCTTTGAGGAGGAAGGGGACGAGGAACGGTTTGACGCTTACATGGCCAGGGCCGGTTCCTTTGCCCTGAGCCTGGATGGCAATGGAGGAGTACTTCACAAGAGGAGAGAGGGAGGACGCTATATTGCCGTCACCTATCCTTGGCTGAACTCGGCGATTCACCCTTTAGGGGCGGCGGTGGGCCTTGTGAAGGAGGAATATTTCCCGGACAGACTTCGTATCGGTGATGAGGAGTATGATCAGGGGGTCTATCTGTTCAGCCGGGATGGGAAGCTGCAGTTTAAGGCGGAAAACGGCCTGGAGCTTTCCGGGGAGGATACGGATGATTTGTGGGATTACTGCAGGTCCTCCGGTATTGCTCCGGGCCGGGTCATGGGAAAAAGGTGTTATCTGATTACACAGCATTCCTCTGTGACAGGCTGGTATTATGTGGCGGTGATTCCCAGGAGTCAGTTCCTTTTCAAATATGTATACAGCCAGAACCGGGTGGTGGGTCTCATTACCCTGATTCTGCTGGCCTGCATCCTTGCGGGGGTGGCGGCGGCTTTGCGCATGTACCGGCCGGTTCAGGAGCTGTGGTCCCTTTTAGAACCCTCTGACCGGAAAAGCAGCAGAAAGCCTCAGGAAAAGAACCGGGACTGCAGGGCGGTGGATGAATGGGAAAGCCTCCGCACTTCCGTGGCCGGTATTGTAAAAAAGAACAGGGATATTATGAAGGAGCTTGACGACACCAAGGTGCAGAGACAAAAAAGCCTGTTAAAAGGGCTTCTTTTGGGCAATGTAAACCTGGACACTGTGGAGGAAAGCTTAAACCGCTATGAAATCTATTTTGAGGAAGACTTTTTCTGTGTCATTGTGCTGTACTCTTTAAAACCGCTGCTGTCCGGACAGCAGAAAGGGGTTATGGAGCTTATGGCAGGCCTTAAGATCCCAGGGCTCTACCAGGTTCTTATGGATGAGAACAGCAGCCTGGCTCTTCTATGGAATACCCCGGCATGGTCGGAGGAGAACCAGATCCTTTTGGAGGAGCTTTACCAGAAGATTTCCGGAGGGGAGACGGAAGGCTGGGTAGTGGGAGTCAGCGGCAGCTATCCCTCTGTTACCAGTATCAGCCGTTCCTATATGGAAGCGCTGGCCGCAGGGGAGGGGATGCAGCTGAAAGGCAGGGCCGGAATCTTCTACTATGCGGCCTTTGAGAAGGATCAGGAGCACAACGAGCTCTATATCATCGAGGCCGAGGTGCGGCTGCGTCAGAGTCTTCTTGCAGACAACGGCGCCATGGCCCTTGCCGCCATGGATCAGCTGGAATCGGCTCTTGTCAGCAACTGGAGATTTGAGAATTTCAGCAGCAGGAAGTTTGTCCTGTTCCATATCATCCAGGGAATTGTACCCATAGGGGAAAGGGCAGGGGTGCCTTACCTCAACGAGAAGGTGGAGGAGTGGGCCAGATACCGGAATCTGGGAGAGTTCCTTTCGGGAATGCGTAAGTTCTGCCAGGAGATTCTGGAGTGCGGCCAGAAGACCAAGGATGAAAAGGTCAATGAGCTGTATCAGAAGCTTCTGGACTACATTGAGGAATACTATGACGACAGCAGCATCAGCCTTGGAGAGATGGCAGAACGGTTCGGTATGTCCCCCTCCTACCTAAGCCGCTTTTTCCGCAAATATTCCGGGAAAAATTTTCTGGAGTATGTGACGGAAAAGAGGATTGAGCGGGTGTGTTATCTTCTGAAGAATACGGACCTGAAGGTGAAAACCATAGTGGAGCAGGTGGGCTACCTGGATGTGGCCAGCTTTACCAAGAAATTCCGGAAGATTATGGGGGTAAGCCCGGCCAGATACCGGGAGATGGCAAGACAGGAGAGGAAGGAAGACAAGGGATGAAGCTTACATTTATGGGAACAGGAGCCTCCGAGGGAGTGCCGGGGATTTTCTGCCGGTGTGAGGACTGTAAAAAGGCGAGACAGCTGGGCGGGCGGGAGCTTAGAAGCAGATCCCAGCTTCTTATAAACCAGGATCTTCTGGTAGATATGGGGCCGGAGACTTACCTGAAATCGGTGATGTACGGCATTGAACTTTCCAGGGTGAAATACCTTTTTATAACCCACAGCCACTGTGATCACCTGGACGAGAGGCTCCTTGGCTTCCGGGGCGGATGGTTTGGAAGGGACATGGAGGAGCCTGTGCTTTTCGGATACGGCAGCGAGAGGGCAGTGGGGCGCATGGAAAAATGGCTTCAGGACAGTCCCTTTGACTTTGTAAGGGAGGCCTGCCGGCTTTATGTGCTCCACGGCTTTGACCAGGTTCGGGCCGGGGATTATGAGGTGACTGCCCTTCCGGCCGTCCACAATCCGAAGGAGGAATGTCTGCTCTATCTTATAAAGGACCGGCAGGGCAGGGAAATCCTCTATGCCGCGGACACCGGAAGGCTGACGGAGGACACCTATGAGTATCTGAGAGGACGCCGTCTGAAGTGCGTGATTCTGGACTGTACCCTTGGAAACAAGGAGGAGCCTGGGATCTCCCATATGGGCCTGAGGGAGAATAAGACGGTGAAGGACAGGCTGGAGGATATGGGAGTCACGGATGGGGACACCCGGTATGTGTGCACCCATATCTCCCACGGGACAGGAGGCTTTGAATATCTGGCGGAGGCGGCGGCCGGGGCCGGAATGGAGGCAGCCTATGACGGGATGACCATAACGGTGTGACAGCCGGGGATAAAGGAGGAGGGCGTGGTGCAGTATCAGAAATTATATGAGGACAGGGATGTGGATTTGAAGGGCAGGGCATCCATGATCGGGGTGGAGGAGCCGGTATGGCACAGAAGGCCTGAGAAGGAGCTGGATGAGAAGAGCCTTCAAAGGGTGCAGGACCGGTTCGATCAGGATGGGCTGCCGGTGTTTCGGAAGGTGTTTGAGACGGAGGGGGAGGTGAAGGAGGCTCTTCTGGACATGACAAGCCTGGGAGTGTTCCATGTGTATATGAACGGCAGGGCCGTGACAGGAGAACACGGGCTTCGGGAGGAGTTCAATCCGGGCTGGACAGATTATAGAAAACGCCTTCTCTGCGTCAGGTACGATGTGACGTCCTATGTGCACCCCGGCAGAAACTGTATTCTGGCAGTAGTGGCAGGGGGCTGGTGGCAGGGGAGGATCTCCTTCGGCACCTACGGCAGGCGGGAGCTGGGGCTCTGGGGCTGTCTGGACATAAGGGATGAGAGGGGCTTTCGGCGCTTGGCTACAGGGACGGACTGGGCCGGGCTGTGGACCGGGCCGGTGCGGTGTTCCGATATCTGGGATGGGGAGGTCTATGATGGGAGGGAGGACTCCTATGAGGACATGTCCCATCCGGAATATGATGGGAGGGTCTTCGGGCCGGTTCACGTGGTGGAGTCAGGCCGGGGATATGAGGGAAAGATCACGCCCTGGATAGGCCCTAAGATCCAGGTCAGGCCCCAGCTTGAGAGACGGCCTGTGAGGGCTGTTATAAGCCGCGGGACAGAAGACAACAAAACCGATTACGGCCGCCTTGCCGTGACAGAGACCATGGAATCATGGCCTCCCGGGATGCCCATTCTTTTATCTCCCGGTCAGACCCTTACTGTGGATATGGGTCAGAACATGGTGGGATGGCAGTATCTGAGGGCCAAGGCAAGGGCAGGAACCAGGCTGGTGTTCCGGTTCGGGGAGATGGTAAATGACAGCGGCCTTCTGTCAAGGGGAAATGATGGGCCTGAGGGTTCCGTGTATACGGCGAATTATCGGAGCGCCAGATCCCTGGGACAGTATATCTTCGGAGGGAAGGAGGAGCCGGAGGAGTATTGTCCCTATTTCACCTACTATGGGTTCCGGTATCTGGAATTGACGGCAGACGGGCCTGTGGAGCTTTATGAGCTCCGGGGCCAGGTTGTGGGTTCGGTTATCAGAAGGACGGGAAGCCTGGAGACCTCCCATGAAGGAGTGAACCGGCTCATAAGCAACATATTCTGGGGGCAGATGGGCAATTATTTTTCCGTGCCTACGGACTGCCCCCAGCGCAACGAGAGACTGGGGTGGACCGGGGACGCCCAGGTGTTTTTCAGGACAGCCTCCTACAACGCAGACGTGGAGGACTTTTACTGGAAATGGCTTCAGGATGCCAGGGACAGCCAGAACGAGGAGGGGGGGGTATCCCGATGTGATTCCCTATACCAGGGTTATCCGTTACGGCAACGGGGCATGGGCGGACGCCTGTATTCTCATACCCTACCGGATGTATATTCAGTACGGCAGCAGGGACATTCTTCAGGTGTCCGTAGATTCCATGGAGAGGTATATGGAATTTTTGGGAAGGTACGGACTGGAGGGGCCCAATGTGGAGTATGGAGACTGGCTGGCCTATGAGCCTACGGATAACCGCTTTGTATCCTTGGCTTACTATGCCTATGACGCCATGGTTATGGCAAAGATAGAAAGGATCCTTGAACGCCGGGACAAGGCCGTGGAATACCAACTTCTCTACCAGGAGATCCGCCGGGAATTTATGAGGCGCTACGGCAGGGAGGAAGGACTTTTAAAGGAACAGAGCCAGACCGCTTACCTGTTGGCCCTTATGGCTCATCTTCTCCCAAGGGAAAAGGAAAAACAGGCAGCGGAGATTTTGGCAAAGAAGATTGAGGACAACGGTTACCGCCTGAGCACCGGGTTTGTGGGCACCGGAATCCTTATGCAGACCTTAAGCCGGTACGGGAACCATCACATGGCATACAACCTGCTTATGCAGAGGGACAATCCATCCTGGCTCTACAGCGTAGATCAGGGTGCCACCACCATCTGGGAGCGATGGAACTCCTACAGAAAGGATCAGGGATTCGGCGATGCGGCCATGAATTCCTTCAACCACTATGCCTACGGCTGTGTGGGTGAGTGGATGTACCGGTATATGGCAGGCATTGATACCATAGAGGAACGCCCCGGTTTTGAGGTGGTGCTTCTTAGGCCTCAGCCTGATACAAGAACCTTTGTCCCCAAGGGAGAGAACCGGATCACCTGGGTGAGGGCATCCTATGAAAGCCCCAGGGGCTTGATTCAGGTGTGGTGGCAGTGGAGAGATGGAGTCTTTGACTACGAAGTCACATTGGAAGAAGGCATAGAAGCAGTTCTCTGCCTGCCTGAGACAGGCCAGGAAAGCCAGGTGGAGATTAACGGGAGACAGATCCAGTGGAAGACCGGGGAGAGGATTGCCCTTAAGGGGGAAAGGCGGCAGGAGAGCTCTCCCTCAAAAAGCCCTCTGCCCATTAGGGTACGCATGCGCCCGGTTCCCTCCCGGGAGGCCCCTCTGCCCGCCTCCTGAAGAAAAAACCGACGATTGACTATTATAAACCACCATGGTAAAATGTGAAAAAATAACAGGTAACAGCGAAAGAGCCTTATCTGCCTCACTGGCAGAGAGCCGGGAGGATACCATGGATAAAGATATTGACTATGTAATTGCCGTGGCAGAGTGCAGAAGTATTTCAAAGGCAGCGGAACTTTTGTATATCAGCCAGCCTTCGTTGAGCTGTTATATCTCCAAGCTGGAACAGGATCTGGAATTGAAATTATTCTCCCGCACCGGTTTCGGAGTGAGTCTGACAGAGGCAGGGGAGGTCTATGTGTCCTATGCAAAGGAGATCAAAGGGCTTCAGAGCACTATGGCCAGAAAGCTGCACCAGATGAAGCTGGAGGAGCATTCCAGGCAGATCAGCGTCTGCATGACACTGAACACGGGAACTCTGCTGACAGGGCAGATTGCAGAAGAGTTCCGCAAAAAGTATGCCGGCGTGCAGCTGGAGTTCATCAATGTAATGTCCAAGGATATTCAGAGGCGTTTAGAAGAAAGGAAATGCGATTTTGCCATAGGGCCTGATGTGTGCGATCACAATGAATATGCTTACGACCTGATTACCAGAGAGCATTTTTTGCTGGCGGTTCCCGTAAAATATGATTTGGATTTTATGGCGGAGCATGTGGAAGGATTTCAATTCCCATGGATTGACATTACCCATCTGCCGAAGGTGGATTTTATTCTCCAGGAGGCTTCCTGTAATGTGAGGAAGCACATTGACCTGATTTTAAACAGATACGGCATAGCCATGCAGCCTGTGATGGAGGTTACCAATTCCATCCTCACCATCCAGGCAGCGGAGCGGCAGCTGGGATGCTGCTTTCTGTCGGAGTCCTTCCTTCCCTACATAACCAATCGAGATTCCTTGAGGTGTTACTGTGTGGGAGAGCCTGACGACGCGTCTACCAGCGGCGCCATCTATGCCAGGGACAGGCAGCTGACAGCCCCGGAGAAATACTGCATTGCCTGTATCGGCAGAATGCTGGTGAAGAGCAAGGACAGGATAAGAGAGGAATTTTTAAAGGGCGGGGTATAGCGTTAAGGCTATACCCCATGTTTTTTTGATATTTGTTTCCAAAAGAATAAAAGAATATAATAGAAATAACTTAAGTGATGCCGGCATGATAAGAGAAGACTAAGGTAGGTTTTGCTTTTTCAAAGGAGGAAATATATGGGTTCTACAATGCTTTGGGCGTTTATAACACTGGTTATTTTTATTGTAATACTGGCACTTCCAAAGATCCCTAACTGGATGACCTTTCTGTGCATGGCGCCGGTAGTGGTTTTTTCAGGAGTTATGTCGTCTTCGGACGTTTATGGGGTTCTCAACAGCTCCGGCCTGCACTTAATGATTATTATTTGTATGTTTTCCGGAATGATCGCGGCCACAGGCCTTGATGTTGTCATCGGCGATGCCATTGACAAGATGACAGGCAGCGTAAAGGGAGAGAAGAAGGAAATGATGATTCTGGCTATTATCTATGTGGTGTCAGGGCTGGTTTCCTTCGTGCTTCAGAACAGCTATGTGGCCATGGCATTCCTTCCTGTGCTGTTCAGTATTTCCAAGAGAAACAACATCAGCCACTCCAAGCTGATCCTGTTCGTCATTTACTCCACCACCTTGGGCGGCGCCTGTACCCTTATCGGTACTCCAACCAATGTGTACGCCAACACGGCCTTGGAGGAGGCTGGCCTGGAACTCTTCGGCATGCTGGATTTTGCCTGGGTAGGACTTCCCATCTTCCTCATCGGCGGCCTCTACATGGTCATCATGAACCGCTGGTGCCCATCCTATGAGGAGACGGTTCCCACAGGGACAGGTACGGAGATGAGGGAGCTGACTGCCGAGCAGAAGAACAAACAGAAGATCGTGGGCCTTTGCTTTGCAGGCTTTGTCATCGCCATGATCGCAGAGTCCTTCTTTAAGATCAAATGCAACCCCAACTTTATCGGCTACGGACTTATTGCCGTGTCTGTGCTGACCACCATCGTTACACCTAAGGAGGTAATGTCCTCCCTCAATGCAGAGCTGATTCTGTTCTGTGCAGGTATTAACCTTCTGATTGCAGTTATGAAGATCAGCGGCCTGGGGGATGTGTTCGGAGGCGCGGTGCTGTCCATACTGGGCGACAACAGAAATCTGTACTTTATCACTGCCGTGCTGTTCATCGGTTCCGCCATTATGACATCCTTTATGAACAATATGGCGACGGCAGGAGTTCTTGCCCCCATCGGCATCTCCATAGCCAACGCCCTGGGAGCCAATCCTCAGGCTATCGTGCTGGCCATCGCCATCGGTTCGGGATGCTCTTATTTGACGCCGATTGCTTCCGGCACCAACCAGAACATGGTGATCTTCTCCAACTTAAAGTTTACGGACTTTGCCAAATTCGGCTGGCCCCTGGTAATTATCAGCCTGGTTTGCTGCGTTGGTATTCTGCCCTTGGTATTCCCGTTCTTCTAAAAAGCTGCCTGACAATAAAAGGAGACAAGAAAGATGAAAAAAGAACTTGAATATTCCTATCCGGAAAAGGAGGGGGTGGATTCTCGGCTCATTATGAATTTCTTAAATGAGGCGGAAAAGACCGGCAGCGAGATTCACGGCATTATAATTATAAGGCATAATAAGGTAATCTTTGAGGCCTACAACGAGCCTTACCGGGCAGAGATTCCTCATATTATGCATTCCTTTACCAAATGTCTCACCAACACGGCAGTAGGACTGGCATTTACCCAGGGGCTTTTGGACTTAGATGACCCCATTCTTAAGTTCTTGCCGGAATATGAGAAGGACGCCTCAGAATATCTGAAGCGGGCCACCATCCGAAATCTTATTACCATGAGAAGCGGCCAGAGCCGGGGAATCGGAGGCAATGAGTGGAGGCCCTTAAAGACCAGCTGGCTTGACGCCTATTTCAAGGTTCCCTTTGTAAAGGAGCCGGGCAGCGAGTTTATCTACTCCAGCGGCAACAGCTACATTCTTTCCGCCATTGTTCAGCGGCTGACCGGAAGGACTTGCCGGGAGTACTTAAGGGAGAACATTACGGAAAAGATCGGAACCAATGATTTTGACTGGATGGTAAGCCCGGAGGGAATCTGTTCCGGGGGAAACGGAGTCAGCCTTACTGTGGAGGATATGGCGAGAATCGGCCTTTTGTACCTGAACAAGGGAGAATGGGAAGGGGAGCAGCTCTTGTCCCGGGAGTGGGTCGACTATGCCATGGGACGAAGGGATCTGATCCCGGCTCCGGAGGGAAGGAAGGAATATAATTTCCACTGGGAGCATGAGGGGGATTTGTGGGAGGCCAAAGGAATGTTCGGTCAGACCTGTGCCCTGATCCCGGAGCTTGACATGGTGGTTGCCTACACGGCTGCAGACGACAGATATGTGTTCTCCGGGATTCTCCAGAGAGAGCTGGCGGATCAGGTGAAAAAAGGAGGGGCCCTGGAGGAAAAGAACGGGCAGATCTTAAAGGATAAGGGGCTGCGTATGACCCTGGAGAACAAGAACCGTTCCGCAGAGGGCCACTATGTGCCGGCAAAGCCGGAATACCGGTTTATCCTGGACGGCAGGACGGACCAGATCACGGAGATCAGCCTGATCCTGGGAGAAAAAGAGATCATCTATGGAATCAGGGACCACAGAGGCTTCCATAAGGTTACGGCAGGAAAGGACTGCTGGCTTCATGGAGTGACCACTATGACAGGCGGCTATCTCCATCATCAGTATGAGGTGGAAAAGGCCAGGGTATCTGCGTGCGCCTACTGGAGTGACAGGAATACGCTGATGATGGAGTGGAGATATCCGGAGATGGCATTTTTCGACCATGTATCCCTTACCTGGGAGGACGGAAGGGTGCGGATTAAGCGCTGGGTCAACATGAACTCGGAGGCTCTTGAGAGACCGGAGATAACCGTGGAGGCCGTGTAAAATGAATTCAAAAAACCATGGACATTACCCATGGTTTTTTGTTATAATCAAACCAATGTCCAGACATCCGGAGGCGCTCAACGCCAGGGTGTCAGCATATTGGGAAGACAAGCCTGTCCGCTGTGGGCAGAGCTTTCATTTACAAGAGGAGGTAAGAGGATGTTTCCAAAGGATTTTTTATGGGGAGGCGCGATTGCGGCCAATCAGGCAGAGGGAGCTTATCTGGAGGGAGGAAAGGGTCTGACTACAGTTGACATGATTCCCCACGGAAAGAAAAGGATGTATGTAAAGCTGGGGGATATGTACCCTGTAGAGCTTATGGAGGGAGAGTTTTACCCATCCCACGATGCCATTGACTTTTATCACCATTACAAAGAAGACGTCAAGCTTTTTGCGGACATGGGCTTTAAGTGCTTCCGCACCAGCATCGCCTGGTCCAGGATTTTCCCCCAGGGAGACGAGGAAACCCCCAATGAGGAGGGAATCGCGTTCTACACGGATCTGTTTAAGGAATGTAAGAAGTACGGCATCGAGCCCTTGGTGACGCTTTGCCACTTTGATGTTCCCATGGGGCTGGTGAGAAAGTATGAGTCCTGGAAGAGCCGGGAGATGATCGACTGCTTTACCCGGTATGCCAAAGTATGCTTTGAGCGGTTTGACGGCCTTGTGAAATACTGGCTCACCTTCAATGAGATCAACGTGATGCTTCACTCCCCATTCTCGGGAGCAGGTCTTTGCTTTAAACCCGGGGAGAACCGGGATCAGGCCATCTACCAGGGGGCCCATCATGAGCTGGTGGCCAGCGCCGCGGCCACACGGATAGGCCATAAAGTGAATCCGGCCAACAAAATCGGCTGCATGATGGCAGGCGGCCAGTTCTATCCCTACAGCTGCAACCCCGAGGATGTGTGGCTTGCCATGAACAAGGACAGGGAGAATATGATGTTTATTGATGTTCAGGCCAGAGGCTATTATCCCTCCTACAGCAAGCGGGTCTTCAGGGAGAAGAATGTGGTTCTGGATATTAAGGAAGGCGATCTTGAGCTCCTTCGGGAGAATACCGTGGATTTCGTGTCCTTCAGCTATTACTCCTCCCGGTGCGCCAGTGCGGATCCGGATGTGGCTGCTGCAGACGGCAACCTGTTTAAATCCGTGAAGAATCCTTATTTGAAGGCCAGTGAGTGGGGATGGCAGATCGATCCCTTAGGCCTTCGGATCACCATGAACGCCATGTATGACCGGTATCAGAAGCCTCTGTTTATTGTGGAGAACGGCCTGGGCGCCAAGGATGTCATAGAGGAGGACGGCTCCATCCATGACGACTACCGTATTGCCTACTTAAGAGAACACATCAAAGCCATGGATGAGGCCATTGAAGACGGAGTGGAGCTTATGGGCTACACCACCTGGGGCTGTATTGACGTGGTATCCGCCTCCACAGGAGAGATGAGCAAACGCTACGGGTTCATCTATGTAGATCGGGACGATGCAGGAAAGGGAACCATGGAGAGAAGAAAGAAGAAGTCCTTCGACTGGTACAAGAAGGTGATCGCCTCCAACGGACAGGACTTAGACTGATGCGCGGAGTTGGAATTACAAAAAATATCGATATGATTCAGGGGCCGATTTTTCGGTCCCTGGTGCTGTTTGCCCTGCCTCTTTTAGGCTCCAATATTTTTCAGCAGCTTTACAACACCGTGGATACCATGATCGTGGGAAAGTATCTGGGGGACACTTCCCTGGCCGCCATAGGAGTGTGCGCGCCGATCTATGAACTGCTGGTGGGCTTTGCCCTGGGTATCGGCAACGGCCTGGCCATTGTGACTGCCAGAAGCTTCGGCTCCGGCAATCAGGAGCAGTTAAAAAAGTCTGTGGCCAGCTCTATGGTCATCGGCGTGGTGTCCTCCCTGGCCATCACCCTGATTGCCCAGGTAAGCTTATATCCCCTTTTAAGGGTGCTGAATACGCCGCCGGAGATCATTGACGAGGCTTATGGGTATATTTCCACCGTGACCCTTTTTGTGGCGGTAATGTTTGCCTACAATCTCTGTGCCGGGCTATTAAGGGCCATCGGCAACAGCTTTATGCCTTTGGTGTTCCTGGTGATTTCCTCCTGCTTTAACATTGCCCTGGATATTGTATTTATCACAGGCCTGGGCATGGGCATCAAAGGGGCGGCAGTGGCTACGGTGATTTCCCAGGGAATCTCGGTGGTATTCTGTCTCCTCTATATCTTCAAAAAGACCAGGATCCTGGTTCCGGAGAGAAGGCATTTTGCAGTGGAGAAGGAGCTGTACAAGGAGCTTTTAGGACAGGGATTTTCCATGGGATTCATGAGCAGCATTGTGTCCGCCGGCTCTGTAATCCTCCAGTACGGCATTAACGGGCTGGGATATCTGATCATTGCCGCCCACACCTCCGCCAGAAAGATCTATGGCTTTTCCCTTATGCCGGTCGCTGCCATGGCCATGGCGTTCAGCACCTTTGTATCTCAGAACAAGGGCGCCAACCAGGGGCTGCGGATCCGGAAGGCCATCAAGATGGTGTATCTCTATGACGTGGCGGTGACCGTAGTGCTCACCTTGGTTATGTGGCTCTGGGCTCCAGCTCTGATAAAATGGATCTCCAGCTCCTCGGAGCCTGTGCTTTTGGACAACGGGGCCAACTATCTCCGGTTCGTAGGGCCTTTCTATGCGGTCCTTGGAGTCCTTTTAGCTACAAGGTTTGCCCTTCAGGGTCTTGGACAGAAGCTTCTGCCCTTGATCTCCAGCATTATTGAGTTCTTCGGAAAGATCATCTTCGTGGTTATTTTGATTCCCAGATTCGCCTATACGGCGGTGATTTTCTGCGAGCCCGTCATCTGGTGTATTATGGCCGCGCAGCTGGTCTATACTTTTTACAGTGATGCATATATTAAATCTTTTAAAGAAAAAGGCTGAATAGGGGGAAGATCATGGAGACAGGACAGGGAGATCACAAGAAAGCAGCGCAGACAGAAGAGAGAATGGGGCTGGTTCTGGAAGGCGGCGGCATGAGAGGCATTTATACTGCCGGTGTTCTGGACGTGCTTTTAAGGTACGGAATCTTATTTGACGGAGTAATCGGAGTATCGGCCGGGGCCATTCACGGCTGCTCCTTCGTGTCGGGCCAGCTGGGCCGAGGCATCCGCTACTATAAAAAATACTGCCGGGACCGGCGCTTTATGAGTTTTTACAATATGATACGGACGGGAGACCTTGTGGACGAGCAGTTTTGCTACCATGAGCTTCCCGAGATCTTGGATCCCTATGATTATGAGGCATTTAACCGCTCCCTCACCAGATACTATGTGACCTGCAGCAATGTGGAGACAGGATGTGCAGAGTATCTTGAGATCACGGACATGAAAAAGCAGGTGGATCTTATGAGGGCATCGGCCTCTCTTCCCTATGTGTCCAGAATGGTGGAATGGGAGGGAAAGAAGCTTTTGGACGGCGGATGCACCGACAGTATCCCGATCCGGGCCTTTATGAAAATGGGTTATGGAAGGAATGTGGTGGTGCTGACCCGCCCCAGAAGCTATGTGAAGGAACCGGAACGGGCCGTCCTTGCAAAGCTGTATTACAGGAAATACCCTGAATTTGCCAAGGCCCTTGGGATGCGGCATAAGGTGTACAACAATACGACTAAGCTTATCAGGCGGCTGGAGGAGGAAGGAAAGGCCTTCGTAATCGCCCCCGGTGAGGCTCTGGACATAGGAAGAACCTGTCATGATCCCGAGAAGATTCAGGAGGTTTATGATATAGGGGAGAAGGATGCCATCAGATGTCTGGGAAATTTGGAGGTGTTTTTGGAGAAGAGGTGACTCACAACTGTTGGGAAGGGAGAGGGATTCCTATGAAGGGGCCCTCTCCCTTCCGGATGGCCCCCTGCATTCCCTCTTCCTCCCCAACAACAAGGTCCCTTTACAGGGCAATCAGCTCATATTCCCGGTTCCCATATCCCAGTTCTGCGGCAGCCTCCACGGTGTGAATGCCGTTTCTGGACTCGATGCGCTCAATGAGGTCGGCTTTCCCCGGGTCGTCGCTTGCGTATACCAGATCTAAGCAGGCCTGGTCCAAAGCGATGGGATCTAAAGAGGCAAGGATGCCGATATCCTTTATCTTGGGATCTTCTGCCACGGCGCAGCAGTCGCAGTCCACGGACATGTTGCACATAATATTGATGAAGGCCATCTTCCCATGAAAATGAGCCACTATGGATTTGGCGGCATCTGCCATGGCCTCCAGGAAGGAGTCATGGTCTGCGGTCCAGATCTTCTCCGGCTCTCCGGCCCCGTGGATGTAGGCTTTTCCGAAGGAGGAGGCGATGCCGATGGAGATGTTCTTTAAAGCGCCGCCGAATCCGCCCATGGGATGGCCTTTAAAGTGGGACAGCACCAGCATGGAGTCATAGGAGGACAGGTGACTGCCCACATAGTTCTTCTGGATCTGCTTTCCGCCCTCTACGGGAAGCACCAGGTCTTCTTCTTCGTCCATAATATCTACCTGGGCAATATCGGTCCAGCCGTGAAACTTCATAGTCTCCCAGTGATCCTTGGTGGTGTTGCGCTTGCCGTCATAGGCGGTGTTGCACTCTACGATGGTGCCCTGAACCCGGTCGATAACAGGCTTTAAAAACGGAGGGCGGATAAAGTTCTGGTTGCCCACTTCGCCGGAGTGGAGCTTCACCGCTACCTTGCCCGGAAGGTTTATGCCAAGAGCCTCATACATGGAAACCACGGCTTCGCTGGTAAGATTCTTGGTAAAATAGACTTTGGATTTTGCCATATGTTTGTTCTCCTGTTCTTTTTTCTCTATTATAAAGCCTAAAGCATAGTTTTAGTCAAGAGAAATTTGGACAAATGACAAAAAAGCCTATGGCTGAACCAGCTGGTCAAGGGAGGCAAAGCGATAACCCATTTCCTCCCATTTGGTGAGGAGTTCATCCAGAATCTCCCCGTTGGTTTTGGAGGTGCTGTGGAGCAGTACCACGGCGCCGGGATGGATGCGGCCCAGGAGCTTTTTGAAGGCCTCCTCGTGGGTGGGCTGTTGATCCTCATACCAGTCCACATAGGCCAGGCTCCAGAAAAACGTGTGGTATCCCAGTTCATCCGCCATGCGGAGATTGGATTCACTGTATCTGCCCTGGGGAGGACGGTAGTATTTCTTCATGGGCTGTCCGGTTACCTGCTGGTAGAGGTTTTCCAGATCCACAAGTTCCTTGGAAAAGGATTCCTTTGTGGAGATTTTTGACATGTCCGGGTGATGGTAGGTGTGGTTTCCCACAATATGGCCTTCTGCTACCATGCGCTTTACCAGCTCCGGGCTGGTCTCCAGATAATTTCCCACGAGAAAAAAGGCAGCAGGAGCATTGTGTTTTTTTAAGGCATCCAGAATTGCGGCGGTGTTGCCGTTTTCATAGCCTGCGTCAAAGGTTAAATAGATTACTTTTTCCGCAGTATCTGCAGCATAGAAGGCATGAAACTGTTTTAGGTATTCTGACGAAGCGTTGGCTATGGGGGGCTTGCCTTCCTCCTGAAAGCTTAGGCCCCAGCTGCCATCGGCAGAAGCCGACACAGTGATGAAGGGATAGTGTTCCCCGATTCTTGCGGCGCTGTCTCCAAGGCAGAAGCACAGGGCGCCGAGAAACACCAGCTCCACAGTTTTTTTTATGTAAAAAGACAGGGTTTTCATGAAAAACTCCCAAAATCATTTTGTAAAACTATATGAGTTTCTACTTGCAAAAATGACGCAATGTGATAAACTAAGAGACTTGTAATAGATGCAAAAAAGGAGGGATTGATAATGACGCAGAAAGATATGACCACAGGGTCCCCGATGAAGCTGATCCTTAAGTTTCTCATCCCCATGCTCTTTGGGCTTTTGTTCCAACAGTTCTACAGCATGATGGATACGATTATTGTGGGAAAATACTTAGGAGTCCGTGTACTGGCTTCCGTGGGCGCAACCGGATCCATAAACTTTATGATAATTGGTTTCTGCATGGGAATCTGCAGTGGGTTTGCCATACCGGCGGCCCAGAAATACGGTGAGAAAAATGAGGTAATGCTGAGAAAATTTGTAGCTAACAGCGGCTGGCTGGCCGTGGCCTTTTCCGCTGTCATGACCGTTGCCGTGTGTATCCTCTGCCGTCAGATTCTGGTGTGGATGAGAACACCTGATGACATTATTGATGGCGCCTATGCATATATATTTGTGATTTTCATGGGGATACCGGCAACCTACCTCTACAACATGCTGTCGGGAATTATCCGTTCCATGGGAGACAGTACTACGCCTTTATATTTCCTGTTGATCTCTTCGGTGATGAATATTGCCCTGGATCTCTTTACCATTGTGGTGCTTCATATGGGAGTGGCCGGGGCCGCATGGGCTACCGTGATCTCCCAGGGGGTGTCAGGCCTTTTATGCCTTCTCTACATGAAAAAGAAATTTACCATTCTGAAGATGAGGGATGAGGAGTGGAAGCCGGACCGGTCCGTCATGAAGATTCTGTGTTCCATGGGGATTCCCATGGGCCTGCAGTATTCCATTACGGCCATAGGAAGTGTGGTGTTACAGACATCGGTGAATACCTTAGGTTCCGTGGCCGTGGCTTCCGTCACTGCGGGAAGCAAAGTCAGCATGCTGTTCTGCTGTCCTTTTGACGCCATGGGCGCTACCATGGCAACTTACGGAGGGCAAAACATAGGCGCAAGAAGGCTTGACAGAATCGGCCGGGGTATGAAGGCCTGTGTGATTCTGGGGGCATGCTACGGGGCATTGGCGTTTGGGGTGCTCTGGTTTTTCAGTGATACCATCGCCCTTTTGTTTGTCAGCCCTTCCGAGACGGAGATACTTGCCAATGCAAGGCGGTTTCTTTTGGTAAACTCGGCCATGTATTTTCCTCTGGCCTTGGTGAATATTGTGCGGTTTATGATTCAGGGGCTTGGATTTTCCAAACTTGCGGTGCTGGCAGGTGTCTGTGAGATGGCGGCCAGATCTCTGGTAGGCTTCTGTCTGGTTCCGGTGTTCGGGTATGCAGGGGCATGCCTGGCCAACCCGGCAGCCTGGATCGCCGCAGACCTGTTCCTGATTCCCGCCTATGTCCATGTGATGAAGCATTTAAGGCAGAGGATGCCTGGGGCTCAGGAGAGAAGGCCGGATGAGGAAGAGACAACAGAGGAGACGGTTCATTTGAAAAGGAAAAGACTCCATGCTGTGGGGTGATAAGCCTTACCGGAGCCTGGACTATGAGCTGCGCCGGCAGTTTGGGAAAAAGGTGTATAAGCTGGCCCTTGACGGAGGCATGACCTGCCCCAACCGGGATGGAACCCTGGGGGAGGGAGGCTGCATCTTCTGCAGCCGGGGAGGTTCCGGAGACTTTGCCGTGCCGGCCGGAGAATACAAGGACATCTGGCAGCAGATTGACGAGGCCAGGAAAAAAGTACAGAAAAAGATTCCCCAGGATGGCCCCTTTATTGCATATTTTCAGTCCTACACCAATACATATGCTCCAGTATCCTATCTGGAGCCTTTGTTTACACGGGCCCTGGATCACCCTCTGGTTGCGGGGCTCTCCGTGGGAACCAGGCCGGACTGTCTTCCCCGGGATGTGGTGGATCTTCTCATAGGCCTTAACAGCAAGAAACCGGTGTGGGTGGAGCTGGGGCTTCAGACCATCCACGAGTCCACTGCCAGGCTCATCAGAAGAGGATACCCTCTGCCTGTGTTTGAAGATGCCTTAAGACGCCTTAAGGAAGGGGGCATTACGGTTGTGGTCCATGTGATCCTGGGCCTTCCGGGAGAGACGAAAGAGATGATTCTTGAGACCATTGATTACCTTGGGCGCATGGAGGTGGACGGCGTCAAGCTGCAGCTCCTTCATGTGTTGAAAGATACGGACCTTGAGAACATGTATGAGGCAGGGGAGTGTCCCCTTTTTACCCTGGAGGAGTATGGGGAACTGGTGACAGAGTGCATCGGCAGGCTGCCTCAGTCCGTGGTGATCCATCGAATCAGCGGTGATGGTCCAAAACATCTTCTTGTGGCTCCTAAGTGGAGCGGCAACAAGCGTCTGGTGCTGAATACCATAGCCAAAGGATTCAAAGAAAACGGGATATATCAGGGAAAATTCCGGGAAATATCCAGGTAATCCCCTTTTTTTGAACGGTTTAGTTGACAAATGGAAAAAAATGTTTTATACTGCACCCGACACAAAGTTGACATAAGGAAAAGGGACTAGGTACAGATATATTGAAAATCAAACTAGTGTTTTAAGGAGGATTAAGGAATGGCAGCATCAAAGAAGGCAGTAGAATCAGTAGAGGAAAAGCTGGATGCAGGAAAGAAAGAAGTGAAAAAACCTGCAGCCAGAAAAACGGCAGCATCCAAGAAGACAGAGGATGTGCTGGTAAAAGCAGCAGAGACAAAGGAAGAAGAGGTAAAGGAGCAGGCCGTGGAAAAGAAGGCAGCGGCAGTCAAGAAGCCGGCGGCTAAGAAGACGGCAGAACCGGAGGCGACCGTCACCATCCAGTTCCAGGGAAAAAGCATTGCGGCAAAGGATGTGGTGGAGATGGCAAAGAACGCCTTTGCTCAGGCCAACCCGGATGTTCAGATTAAGACCATTGATATCTATGTAAAACCGGAAGAAAACACCGCTTACTATGCAGTCAACGGCCAGGGGTCAGAGGACTACAAGGTGGAGCTGTAAGAACTAGAACAGGAATGATAAGAAATGCTCTGGAGAGTCATATTTTCCGGGGCTTTTTTCTTTTTCCGGGCGAGTCTATTCTGTTTGCCCTATGGGCGGCTTTCTGATATAATGGGGAGAGAAAACAGAGGAAGAGGAAAAGTCAGAATACTAACTTTAGGAGGAGAAAGGATATGTTTAGTGAGGGAATGATCTGGATGGCGGAGGATGAGGGGGAAAGGCTTTCGATTCATCCGAGAATGGCCAACCGCCACGGGCTGATTGCCGGGGCTACGGGAACAGGGAAGACCGTCACCCTGAAGGTTATGGCGGAGTCGTTCAGCGATGCAGGGGTGCCTGTGTTTTTGGCGGACGTGAAGGGAGATCTTGCCGGAACCTGCTGCCCGGGAGAGAATACCCGGGATATGGCGCAGAGAATAGAAAGCTTCGGACTGTCTCAGGCCGGATTCCGGTATCAGGGCTATCCCGTATGCTTCTGGGATATCTACGGGGAGAAGGGGCTTCCCTTAAGGACTACCATCTCCGAGATGGGCCCAACCCTTTTAGCCAGGCTTATGGATTTGACTCAGACCCAGGCAGACGTGCTGTCCATTGTCTTCCGCATCGCAGACGACGAGGGGCTTCTTCTTCTGGATACCAAGGATTTGCGTTCCATGTTAAATTACGTGTCCGACAACAGTAAGGAGTACGCTTCCATGTACGGAAGCCTGCCCAAGCAGAGCATCAACAGTATTTTAAGAAACCTGTCGGCCTTAGAGGAGCAGGGGGCGGATCAGTTCTTCGGGGAGCCTGCCCTGGATATTCACGACTGGTTCCGCACGGATTTTCAGGGGCGGGGGATGATCAATATTCTTCACAGCGAAAGCCTGATCAACAACCCTATGATGTACTCCACCTTTATGCTGTGGATGCTGTCGGAGCTTTTTGAGATTATGC
This sequence comes from Hungatella sp., assembly GCA_022796015.1. Lineage (GTDB taxonomy): Bacteria > Bacillota > Clostridia > Lachnospirales > Lachnospiraceae > UBA3402. The sequence continues at coordinate 23,778 of JAAWHU010000005.1, forward strand.
CTGAGGCGGGAGACTGCGACAAGCCCAAGATGGTATTTTTCTTTGATGAGGCCCATCTGCTTTTTGACGATGCCCCCAAGGCTCTCATGCAGAAGCTGGAGCAGGTGGTGAAGCTGGTTCGTTCCAAGGGCGTGGGAATCTACTTTATTACTCAGAGTCCCAAGGATATACCCGATGGAGTCCTGGGGCAGCTGGGCAATAAGATTCAGCATGCCCTCCATGCCTACACGCCGGCGGAGCAGAAGGCGGTGAGGGCGGCGGCAGATTCCTTCCGTGTCAACCCCGGGTTTGATACCAGGGAGGTTCTGGGACAGCTGGGAATCGGGGAGGCCCTGGTGTCTTTCTTAGGGGAGGATGGAATTCCTGCCATGGTAAGGAGGGCGAGAATCCTGCCGCCTCAGAGCCTTATGGGGCCCATAGGCGACTCTGACCGGAGGAGCCAGATTCAGAACCAGGTCCTTTATTCCAAGTACGGCACCATGATCGACCGGGATTCTGCCTATGAGTTCTTCCAGAGAAAGCTAAAGCAGCAGGAGCAGGAGGAGCTACAGAGACAGGAAGAGGAAGCACAGAGGAAGGAAGAAGAAAAGGCAGCCAAGGAGGCGGCCAAGGAAGCGGAGCGCAAGGCTAAGGAGGAGGCAAGGGAGGCGCAACGGAAAGCCAGGGAAGAGGCCAAGGCCTTAGAGAAGCAGGAGAAAGCCAAGGCCAGGGAGGCAGAGGCAGCCCAGAAGGCCAAGAAGAGGGCGGTGAGCAATGTAGCCAGAACGGCGGCAGGCACCATAGGAAGAGAAGTGGGCAATGAGATAGGAAAAAGTGTAGGCGGTTCTTTCGGCAAACGCTTGGGAGGCAACATTGGCGCCAGCATCGGCAGAGGCCTTTTGGGCACACTCTTCGGCAAGTAAACCGGCAAGGCAGGCTATCTGCCATCTGTGGAGTCTTCGTTTTTCTGCCTGGAGGAGATGCTGCCGATGAGGGTGATCATATCCTGCATGTTGATGGTCTGGTCCTTGATCTGCTCCCGTGTCTGAGGAATATAATGCTCAAGGATAGGCAGAAGGATGAGGACGGTAATGCCGGTGGTAAGTCCGCCGTTGTAGAGAATGAGCCCGCCGTGGAGGGCGCTGGTGGAGGTGCACATGGAGGCGCACATAAAGCCGGCTGCAATTCCTGCCCGGATGCCGTACCGCCCTACGATGGGGCAGAGGCCCGTGGCAAAAGCGGCGCTGCTTATATACCCCTGGGTGGAGAGAGACCAGGGGATATCCTGGCCGTTTAGGGCGCAGACCAGCCGGACCATCATATACAAAAGCTGATACCCCAGGATAATGGGCCATACATTGCGGGGATGCTGCCCCATGGCGGTGAAGGTCAGGGCGGCAAGAACAGCGCCAACCGTAGGCCCTGTAAATCCGGCGCCCTCCGTAAACCGGATGGACAGATTCAGATACAGTAAGAACAGGCTGCCATGGCAGGCAATATTGATGAGACAAAGAGGCATACCGTATTTGTCTGCAAAATCGCTGGAGTAGCCTGTGTCCTTTGCCAGGTGTTCAAAGCCCTTAAGGCTGCGGCCGTTGAGAATCCAGCCGGCTATGAAGCAGGTCAAAAAGAGAAGAAGAAAAAACAGGTTGACATAGGTTCCGTAGGAACATTGAAACCGTTCATAGACAGGGTTAATGCGGGTTACATTCTGATGATTATGGACACCCATGGTATCGTAGAAAAAATTAAATAAAAAGAATCCCAGAAGACCAAAGGCCAGTCCTCCGTTAAAGAGGGTATAGCCTTTGTGCCATGCATGGGCCCCGGGCAGAATGGCAGGAATGAGAAATCCCAGCATCAGGCTGAAGGCAGCAGTGAGAATCAGGCCTTTTGGAGTGAGATGAACCTCCCCCAAGGTGTATCCCCCCTGGGTGTAGCGGAAGAGAAACTCACTGACAAAGGGGCCGAAGCTGGTGGCAAACATGCATACATGAAGATTCTTTTTATAATCCAGCTTTTTCCAGCGGAGATAGAGCATGACAGCAAGAAAGCAGGGCCACATATTGAGAAAATTTAAGCCGTAAAAGCAGTGTGCCACCACAAGAAAATATCCTGCCATGGTGTTGGCTCTTGATTCCCCCTTCAAAAGGATCATAAACAGACAGCAGGCCATGCCGCAGACTCCCGCATTGAGCATGGCAGCCGACAGGCCTCCTAAGGCAAAATAGTCTGTGACCAGGGGGCAGGGGGATATGAGAATCAGATACCAGCCATAGAGGATCTGGCCCCATTCCCCCGTATAGAAAGCCGCTGCCCATGCGGACAAAAGAAAAGCCAGGGAGAACCCCAGGGCAATTCCGTTAATAATCCGGCTGTTGTTGATCCTGCAGTTTTTCATAATCATTCCATCCTTTTTAAGGCGCCGGAGGGCGCCGGTATTATCTCTGCCGATTATACCATGGGGAGAGGGATGGTTCAATTATTTATTTGGCCGGGTCTGCAAGGGTAAGAGGCCGGCCTATAATCTGAAAATGAGGCGAATATGATGTCAGAACAGATACCACCATCTTTTCTTCCCCAGGCATTCCTCTTGAAGATGAGAGGGCTTCTGGGGGAGGAGTATGAGGAATTTATAAAAAGCTATGAGAATACCAGGCTTTCGGGACTGCGGCTTAATCCCTTGAAGGTTTCCGGCGATCAGGAGACGATGCTGGCCGGCCGTTTTGGACTTAAGAAGGTGCCGTGGGCCAGGGAAGGCTATTACTATGACAACGAATCCAGGCCGGGAAAACATAGTTTTCATGAGGCGGGAGTTTACTATATTCAGGAGCCCAGCGCCATGGCGGCGGCAGAGCTTTTAGATCCGCAGCCGGGAGAAAGGGTACTTGATTTGTGCGCGGCTCCGGGAGGGAAGAGTACCCAGATCGGAGGGCGGCTTTTGGGACAGGGGCTTTTGGTGGCCAATGAGATTCACCCGGCAAGAGCTAAAATTCTCTCCCAGAATGTGGAGCGGATGGGAATTGCCAATGCCGTGGTGACTAATGAGGATCCTGAGACCCTGGCAAGACAGTTTCCCTGCTTTTTTCATAAGATTGTGGTGGATGCTCCCTGTTCCGGGGAGGGAATGTTCCGAAAGGATCCCGAGGCGGCAAAGCAGTGGAGCCTGGAGAATGTGGCTATGTGCGCCGCGCGCCAGGAAAAGATCCTCGGCTATGGGGCAAGAATGTTAAAGCCAGGAGGGAGACTGGTGTACTCCACCTGTACGTTTTCCCCGGAGGAGGACGAGTGCAGGATCGAACAATTTCTGGAACAGAATCCGGATTTTTCCCTTGAAACGGCAGAGGGATACCAGGAATTGGGAAGAGGAAGGACAGAGTGGACGAAAAGCGGGCGCAGAGATCTGGAGAATACCTTCCGCATCTGGCCTCACAGGTCACAGGGAGAAGGCCATTACATTGCCATCTTAAAAAAGAGCGGCCATGGGGAGGAGCTTGGTGTGAGAAAGCTCCAAATGCCTGCCAGGGTAAAAGACCGCTGTATCATAGAGGCATGGGAAGCCTTTGCCGAGGATACTTTGACAGAGGAAGGAATCCGGTTTCTGGGGGAGGACATAAAGGAAAGGCTTGTAATCTTCGGCCAACAGCTCTATAAGCTTCCTGAGATGATGCCGGATTACAAAGGCCTGCGGGTTCTCAGGCCCGGACTTCATCTGGGTACCTTAAAGAAGAACCGTCTGGAACCCTCTCATGGTCTGGCCCTCTGCCTGAAGAAGAACCATGTGAAGCGCTGGGAGTCAAGAGGAGGGGAGAGCCGTGACATAGCATCTTATCTGAGGGGCGGGACCTTGACAGCACAGGAGGGAGACACCAAAGGCTGGACCCTGATGCTGGCGGAGGCGTACTCCATAGGATGGGCAAAAAGGGTTGGAGAAACTCTGAAGAATCATTATCCCAAAGGATTGAGGCTTCAGGACATTGACAAGAGGCAGTGAGATTGTATAAAATAGAGGGCAGCAGCTGATGCCTGCCAGGGGGAACGCATGTCAAACCGACGGTAACACATTACAGACTGTACATGGAGGGAGAACTATGGAAAGACAGATGGTGTTTCATATATTGGGAATTGAGGAAACAAAAGACGAACAGGTAATCAGGGATGCCTACAGGGGGCTGTTAAAGTCTGCCAATCCGGAGGATGATCCCGATGGCTTTAAACGGCTGAGGGAGGCTTATGAGGAAGCCCTGAATCTGGCCAGACAGCCGGAGGAGGAAGAGGAAAAAGAGAAGACGGAGATCGACCTGTGGGTGGAGCGGGTGGATAAGATTTATCAGGATATCAGGGCCCGGTGTGATGCCAGGAGCTGGGAGGAGGTGGTCTCGGACCCCTTATGCGAAGGGCTGGATACCTCTCTGCAGACCAGGGAGGCCCTCCTTGTGTACCTTATGGATCATATCTATCTTCCCTACAAGATCTGGAACCTATTGGACGAGCATTTTCAGATTGTGGATGAGCAGGAAAATCTGCTTCAGAAGTTTCCAAAGGATTTTGTGGATTACATTGTTTACTACATACAGCACGAATCCTTTATTGACTATGAGCTGTTTCAGGTGACAGATAAAAACCAGGCGGACGCAGACGCCTATATCCGCGGCTATCTGGATATTAAGCGTCAGATCGATCAGGGGAACCCAAAGGAACAGGAGCAGCGTCTTAATGATCTCCGGGCCTTTGGGATCTATCACCCCTATGAAGATGCAGAGCGGCTGAGGATCTGGTCCTCCTACGGTCTGTGCTGGCGGGATGATGAGGGGGAGGAGGAGACCGTCAGGGAGCAGACGCCTGAGGTGGGAAAGGCCCAGGAGCTGGCGGACAGGCTTCTTAAGGATTATGAGGAGGATTCCTATATTCTTCTGTATTGCGGGGAGGCCAGATGGGCCGGAGGCCGCAGGGAGGATGCCTATGAGATCTGGAAGGAGATTCTAAAGGACAATCCCAGCCATTATATGGCCAAATACGGTACGGCAAGATATCTGATCTGCCGGAAAGAGTATGAAGAGGCCAAAGAGCTGATGATGGATCTTCTCAATGTAGATGGAAGGGATCCTGCAGTCCTGGAGGATATGAGGAAAACCAATGAAGCCCTGATCAGCAAGTACAAGGAGTCCATTGCCGGCCCTGAGGGAGACCAGGAGCAGAAGAACAAAGATACGGTAGAGTTAGGCTGGTGCCTGTTCCAGAATGAATATATGGATGAGGCCATAGAGCTGTTAAAGGATTTTACTCCTGTCCCGGAGGAAGAATACTCTTACGAGAACCTTTATGGCCGGCTTCTCTATAAAGCAGAGCATTACGAGGAGGCCCTTCCTCATCTGAAGAGATGGCTGAAGCTTATAGAGGAGACCCCGGATGATGGAAGCGACGAGAACACCAAGCGTCTGTCCAGGGAGTTCAGGGCCTGTCACATCATAAGCGGCTGCTGCCATGAGCTGGGACAGCCCGAGGCTGCCATGGAGTATGTGGACAAGGCTATTGAAAAGGCGGAGCTTTTCCAGGATAAGCAGGCCTGTATGCAGTATAAAGCGTATCTGATGTTTGAGGACGAAAAATATAAAGAAAGTATTGATATCTGCGACCGGATTCTTGAGGAGGACGAGGGATATTTTCCTGCGGTCCTCCAGCGCCAGGAGGCGGCATATGAGATGAAAAACGGACAGCAGGTAGTGGACGATTATTATCGGGCGATCCGCATCTATGCAGGCTACTACAAACCCTATCTGCTGGCGGCAGAAGCATTTTTCTACAGCAATCAGTTTTCCGATGCCATGGGCGTGTTAAACCGGGCAAGGGAAAATGAAGTGGAATTCAGCCCCAACATGAAGCTTTACGAGATAAAGATACTAAGGAATCTGGCGGAGAAAAAAGAGGACCGGGACAAGCCCTTTGCCATAGCAGAGGAGCTTTTAAGCCTGATAAAAGATAAGCCGGCGGATGTGGAGATGGATATTGAGGATTTATCAGAGGTGGAGTATGAGATTGCCCTTCTCCACTGGGATAACGACAATCTCTATAAAGCCCTGGAGCATCTGGAGACAGCCATCGGCCAGAATCCTGAGAGAATGCAGTACCGTATGATACGGGGCCACGTGTATCTGGATAAAAAGGAGTACAAGAAAGCCTTGACTGAGTACAGCGCCGCCTCGGAGGTATACGGAGGCGCCCCGGCTCTTCACTACAACAAGGGCTTGTGCCAGGAGGCTTTGGGTATGAAGGTCCTGGCCATGGAGGAGTACGAGAAGGCCTTGCAGTGCCAGGAGGCATACCGGGACGCCAATGAAAAGCTTGCAGACTATTACAAGGACAAATACACAAGCACCTATGACCAGGCGGACTTTGAGAGGGCCATGGGATATCTGGACCGTCAGCTGAACTACAGGGAAAACTGCTATTACCTGGTGGAGCGAGGCAGGCTTTATATGAGTGCCTACCGGCTGGAGGAAGCCATAAAGGAATTTGAGAAGGCTCTTACCTATGACCCGGAGGACTGGGCGTCCTACAACAACATGGGATGCTGTTACAAATATATGGGACAGTTTGAGAAGGCGATCGAGTGTCTGAACAAGGCTGTAGAGTGCATGAAGGATAACAAGAGCGTGCTACCCTACAGCAATATGGCAGACTGCTACGAGGCTATGGGGGATTACCGGAAGGCTATCTGGTGCTATGAGAAGGACCTGGAGATGTTCCCGGACAGGAAAACCTTCCGCAAGGAGATCGGTCTTCTCTACCAGTACCTGGAGGAATATGACAATGCCCTGAAATATTTTGAGATGGAGCCGGAGCTGGATGATTATTATGACAATGTGGCCAGCATATATTATCTTCAGGGACGGACCAGGGAAGCGGTAAAGACCTATGTAAAAGGAATCAACAAGGCATCCAAAGAAGACAAGACAAAGCGCATGAGCGATCTGGCATATTTTTACAAGGAAATTCTCTGTGACTTTAAGAAGGCGGAAGGGTATTATAAAAAGGCCATCGCCGCCGCCGTTACGGAGGATGACCTTCACGAGACAGAGTGGAAGCTGGCATCCCTTTGCTTTCGGGCAGGGAAGAGGAACGATGCCAAAATCCATGCAGAGAAGGCCCTGGAGCATTTTAGGAAGACAGACAACGGCACGGAGGAAAATTATCTGAACTACCTGTCATACCGCCCGGCCCGGCTCATGCGGTTCGGCTGGATCTACATCTGCCTCGGCCAGACCGAGAAGGGCCTTGAGATGTTCCGCCAGATGACGGAGTGCAGAAAGTGCAGGCAGTGCCGGTACAAAGAGTGCTTTGAAGCGTATCAGTACCTGGGGATGTACTATGAGGCCATAGGAGACCGAAGGAATGCATATGAGAACTACAAAAGGGCATATGAACTTAATGATCACAGTATTTCAATTACCATAGCTTGGAAGAGGATACAGAAATGATAATAGGAATTGACTTAGGAACGACTAACAGCCTGGTGGCATATTACACAGAAGAAGGGCCAAAGATCATACCGAACCGGCTGGGAAAGAACCTGACGCCTTCCGTAGTCAGCATTGATGAGGAAGGACAGGTGTATGTGGGAGAGCTGGCGGCAGAGCGGATGCTTTTGTATCCTGACAGCGCAGCCAGCGTGTTTAAGAGAGATATGGGAAGCAAGAGACAGTTTAAGCTGCTGGACAAGATGTTTCTGGCAGAGGAGCTTTCTTCCCTGGTGCTCCGGGTCCTGAAGGAGGATGCGGAGAGCTTTCTCGGCGAGGAAGTGGAGGAGGCTGTGATCAGCGTCCCCGCTTATTTTGACGATGCAAGAAGGCGGGCTACCAAGAGAGCCGGGGAACTGGCAGGATTAAAGGTGGAGAGGATCATCAGCGAGCCTACGGCGGCGGCCATTGCCTACGGGCTCTACCAGAGCCAGTCCCAGGCCCGATTCCTGGTGTTCGACTTAGGCGGAGGGACCTTTGACGTATCCATACTGGAGCTGTATGATACCATCCTGGAGGTTCGGGCCGTGGCAGGAGACAACTTCCTGGGAGGCGAGGATTTTACGGCGGTTCTGGAGAATATGTTCTTTGACAAACACCGGAAGCTGGACCGCCTGTCTTTAGACGAGAAGACCCTGCGCCACATCCATAAGCAGGCAGACCTGTGCAAACTTGGATTTACAGACAAAAGGGTTTCTGTTATGAGCTGTAAGATCGGGGAGGAGCTCTATGAGCTGGAGGTGGAGCTTTCCAAGTATGAGGAGGCATGTACGGAGCTTTTAGACAGAATCCGCAGGCCGGTGAAGAGAAGCCTGTCTGACGCCCACATCCGTCTGTCGGATATCGACAAGGTGGTGCTGGTGGGCGGAGCTACCAAAAGCCCTGTAATTCGCCGGTTTGTCAGCAAGCTATTTAAAATGATTCCCGACACCAATGTCAATCCTGATGAGGCAGTGGCCCTGGGCGCCGCCATCCAGGGGGCCATGAAGGAGAGGAAGGATTCCATAAAGGAAGTGATTCTGACAGACGTGTGCCCCTTTACCCTGGGCACCGAGGTGGTACGGGAGTGGGAGAATAACCAGTATGAAAACGGTGTGTTCTGCCCTATTATTGACAGGAACACAGTGATTCCCGCCAGCAGGACGGAGCGGCTCTATACAGTCAGGGATAACCAGAACAAGATCCGCGTCAATGTACTTCAGGGAGAAAGCCGCTTTGCCGCCAACAACCTGTCTTTGGGAGAGCTGCTCATTGATATTCCGGCAGCCAAGGCAGGGGAAGAGTCTGTAGATGTAACCTATACTTATGATATTAACTCCATCCTGGAGGTGGAGGTTAAGGTTATATCCACGGGAGAGGTAAAGAAAAAGGTGTTTCTGGGAAGGGACGTGGACATGACGGAGGAGGAGATCGAGGAGAGGCTGAAGACTCTGTCCTACTTAAAGATTCATCCCAGGGACCGGGAGGAGAACAAATATCTTCTTCTCAGGGGAGAGCGTGTCTACGAGGAAAGCTTAGGAGACGACCGTCTCTTCGTGGAGCGGGCTATCAGAAAGTTCGAGAAAGCCCTGAACACCTACGACCAGGGCATCATCGAGGAGGCAAAAGAGGAATTCAAGAAATTCCTGGAGATGATGGAGGAATAAGCCTATGATGAATGAAGAGCTCTATGAGGAGCTGGAGCAGGAGTTTACCAGATGCCGCATTGAAGAGGAAGTGGAGGACGTGCTTTTAGAGCTGGCGGAGGCCCTTTTGGATCTGGGGATCACCGGCAGAGAGGTGTCGGTGAAGGAGCAGGCAGGCCATGGAAAACTGACGGCCTGCGGAATCTGCGAGGAGGGGGAAGAAGGAGAAGAGCCTGCTGTATTGATCCGGACTCTGACCATCAACGATAAAGAGTTTGAGATCGAGGACTATTTTTTGTGACCCCTGCTGTGCTCAAGATGCTTCTGCCTGCCTGCGGCGTGTTCCACGATGGCGCCTGCCGTGAGAAAGCTGGCCCTTTTGATGCTGTCGATGCCGTACTTTTCCCGTATGGCGTCGACAGCTTTTTCCATATGTTCTAATTTTTCATTTCTTTCCGTGTCAAAGAGGCTCATCTGGACAAATCCCTCATCCGTTATCTTGGCGGCCCGGACTCCTATGAGGCGCACCGGCGTCAGATCCCAAAAATCCTTAAGAAGCCGGCAGGCGTTCTCATAGAGCACCGTGGCGGAATCTGTGGGAGTGCTTAAAGGGGCCTGATGGGAGGTGGTGGAAAATCTCCAGTCCTTTAACTCCACACAGACACTGCCGCAGAGAACATGGTCTCTGCGCAGGCGGGCGCCTACGGTTTCACACAGGGACAGAATTACCTGAAAGGCCGTATCGTAATCATCCACATCCCGGGACAAGGTGGTGCTGTTGCCGTAGCCTTTGTTGATAGGCTCTTTCTCCTGCACCGGCTCCTGGTCAATACCGTTGGCATACCTGTGAATCTGGATGGCGTACTTCTCCCCCAGATGGGCCTTGAGAACCTTAAGATCACTGTGTGCCAGATCACCAATGGTATAGATGCCCAAGGAGCGCATCTTTTTTTCGGCGGAGCTTCCCACAAAGAACAGATCCCTAACAGGGAGAGGCCATAGTTTTTCGGGAATCTCATAATCCCAAAGGGTATGGCACATATCCGGTTTGCAAAAATCCGAGGCCATCTTGGCCAGAAGCTTATTGGAGGCGATCCCTACATTCACCGTAAAGCCAAGCTCCCTTTTCACCCTTTGACGTATGGCCTTTGCCACTGCCGCCGGCTCTCCGAAGAGGTGAAGGGTGCCGGTCATGTCAAGGAATGCCTCGTCAATGCTGAATTTCTCAATATCCGGCGTGTATTCCTCCAAAAGATGGATCAGCTTTTCGGAGAAATCCAGATAGGCAGAAAACCGGGAGGACACACAGGTAAGCTGAGGGCATTTTTTCAGAGCCTGGGCAACCGGTTCCCCGGTGACAATCCCATAAGCCTTTGCAGGCCCGGACTTGGCAAGAACCACCCCGTGCCTGGTCTTCTGATCTCCGCCCACTATGGAAGGGATGGTCCTCAGATCAAGAGCCTGAGGATCCCTTAAAAGGCGGTACACAGACTCCCAGCTTAAAAAGGCGGAATTGACGTCGATATGGAAAATGATTCTTTGAGATGAAGCCATAGGGAAACCTCCTTAATTAACGGGCCTTTCGTCCATATATCGGTGAGGGACATTTGCCGCGCCGGTCCTTAGGGCCTGTCTTGTAGGCCCTTAGTACCGCTGCCGCGGCAACCTCAGCGAAAGCGGTCCCGAATGGGAATACAAGCATCTTTCAGACGGCCCCCTTGCCAACCCTCCGAAAGAAAAAGCCTCTCTTTATGATACCAGAATGTGTGTTCCCATGCAACCCATCTCCGGGCGGAATAAATTTCTTCCCAATGAATAGGATAGATAATAATGTTCGGAGCTTTCTATGAAATATGGATATTAAAAAATCATTTTCCGGATATATTCTCATTCTGTTTTGCGCAGGGCTTTTTGGGATTTTCGGATGGGGCGCCAGGGGAGCACAGGAATATGCGGCCGCGGAGGATGCCAGGCCGGCCCAGAGTAAGGTCTCGTCACTCTCTCAGACTCCCCAGCTAAAGCTCAATGCCCAGTCGGCAGTCCTCATGGATGGGGAGACCGGACGCATCCTCTACGGAAAAGAGGCGGACTTAGTCCGTCCCATGGCCAGCACCACCAAGATCATGACCTGTATCCTGGCGCTGGAACAGGGGAATTTGGAGGATGAAGCGGAGGTATCCTCCTATGCGGCAGGCCAGCCGAAGGTCCATCTTGGAGCCCCGGCAGGACGGAGGTTCCGTCTGGGGGACCTTCTTTATTCCCTGATGCTGGAATCTCACAACGACAGCGCGGTCATGGTGGCAGAATCTGTGGCCGGGGATGTGAAGACTTTTGCAGCCATGATGAATGAGAAGGCGGAAAAGCTGGGATGTGAGAATACCTGGTTTATCACCCCTAACGGCCTGGATGCCAAAGAAACCGATGAAAAAGGGAAGGAACGGCTTCACAGTACTACGGCAAGGGATCTGGCAGCCATAATGCGGTACTGCACCTGGGGCTCGCCCAAGAGTCAGGAGTTTCTCCGCATTACCCAGACACAGAACTACTATTTTACGGATTTGGATAAAAAAGGAAGCTATTCCTGCGTCAATCACAACGCATTTCTCACCATGATGGAGGGAGTGCTGTCTGGTAAGACCGGCTTTACCGGAGGCGCAGGGTATTCCTATGTGGCCTCCATGGAAAAGGATGGAAGAAAATATGTGATTGCCCTTTTAGGGTGCGGCTGGCCTCCCCATAAGACCTACAAGTGGAAGGATGCCAGGGCCCTGTTTGATTACGGCCTGAAAGAGTATCACCATGAGGAATTGAAAACCCCGGGAAAGCTGGAGCCCATCCTTGTTGACAGAGGAATTCCGGGGGACGGGCAGATAGGGCATGAGGCCAGAGTGGAAATAGGGCTGAAAGGAGAAGCAGGGGGAACCAGGCCCCGGGTCCTTGTAAAGGCAGGGGAGCAGATTCAGATAAAAGCAGAACTTCCCCAAAAGCTTACGGCGCCGGTGCAAAAGGGGGCAAAAATCGGTCAGCTCGTATATATCCTTGAAGGAACGGAGGTCTACAAAGAGCCGGTGTATGCCATGGAGGACATAAAACCCATAGATGTCAGGTGGTGCCTGAGGCAGATTTTTTCCAGATTCTTTTTTTACAAAAATCTCCAAAATCCACTTGAAAAGTGATGGCTTTCGGTATACAATATAATCGGCAGAAATTTGGATTTACCAGACGGTTTTTGTTAAACCTATAACAAACGCCGCCAATATATTATTTAATGGAGGACAGCAAAATGAGTAATTCAGCTCAGACATCAGCAAGCAGCCGGATTCATATGCTGCTTGATGAGAACAGTTTTGTTGAGGTAGGTGCTTATGTGACTGCAAGAAGCACGGACTTTAACATGACAAACAAAGAAACACCTGCTGATGGTGTTGTGACCGGGTATGGAACCATTGAAGGCTGCCTTGTGTATGTGTACAGCCAGGATGCGTCCGTTATGGGCGGTTCCATGGGTGAGATGCATGCCAGGAAGATCTCAAATATCTATGCTATGGCCATGAAGATGGGAGCCCCGGTAATCGGGTTGGTTGACTGTGCAGGCCTAAGACTTCAGGAGGCGACAGACGCACTTCACGGATTTGGAGAGTTGTATTATAATCAGACCCTTGCTTCTGGTGTAATCCCACAGATTTCCGCTGTATTTGGCACTTGTGGCGGAGGCATGGCGGTGTCCTCTGCAATCGCAGACTTTACTTTCATGGAGAATAAAAAAGCAAGATTATTTGTAAATGCACCCAATGCCATTGACAATAACTATACAGGGAAGTGTGATACTGCCTCTGCTTCTTATCAGAGCGAGAAGGCAGGAACCGTTGATTTTACCGGCGATGAGGAGGAAATTCTCTCTCAGATCCGCACATTGGTAAGCATTCTCCCTGCCAACAATGAAGATGATATGTCCTATGATGAATGCAATGATGATCTGAACAGGGTGTGTCCGGATCTGGCTAACTGTGTGGAAGACACGGGGATTGCCCTGGCGGCCATTTCTGACGACAGTTTTTATATGGAAGTGAAGAAGGATTATGCACCTTCTATGATTACTGCGTTTATCCGCCTTAACGGAACCACCGTAGGCTGCGTGGCCAACCGCTCGGCCCTGTACGGGGAGGACGGAGAGAAGAAAGAGGCCTACGAGCCGGTTCTTACTGCCAAGGGATGCAGGAAGGCAGCAAAGTTTGTGAACTTCTGCGATGCATTTAACATCCCCATCCTCACTCTGGTGAATGTGACAGGCTACAAGGCAGATCAGTGCAACGAAAAGACTATGGCAGAGTCGGCGGCAAAGCTGACCTATGCATTTGCAGGGGCAAGGGTTCCCAAAGTAACGGTAATAGCCGGACAGGCATACGGCACCGCATATCTGACCATGGCCAGCAAGTCCATCGGTACGGATATGGTCTATGCATGGCCCACAGCCACCATCGGAATGATGGATGCGGCATCAGCGGCCAAGATTATGTATGCCGACGAGATCAAGGAATCCCATGACGCTGTGGCTCTGATCAATGAAAAGGCGGCTCAGTACAGGGACCTTCAGTCCAGTGCCATGGCAGCGGCAAAGAGAGGCTATGTGGATGATATTATTGAGGCCTGCGATACCAGGAAGCGTGTGATTGCAGCATTTGAGATGTTATTCACAAAGAGAGAGGATCGTCCATCAAAGAAGCATGGCACGGTTTAATGACGAGGTGACAGGCATATGAAACAATTAAAGAAACAGGTATTACTGGCCCTTTCTATGGCGGCCTGCCTTTTCGCTCTCACTGCCTGCAGTAAGGCAGAGGAGAGACCCTCCCTTGGGGAGATGGAAACTGCCTATCTGCTGGAGGATACCAAGAATATTTTCGATAATCTTATGACGATTCAGGATGAGGCTATGGATGATGTCATTGCACAGTACCGTGACAATGACATGGAGCCTATGGCGGCTGGTCTTGAAGGCTATAAGGCGGCAAAAGGCGATTTGGGCGCATTCCAATCCACAGCGGATGGAACGGTAGAGGTGTCAGACGATGGATACAGCATTACGCTGAACACGGTTTTTGAAAAAAGAAACTGTGAATTTACCATTACTCTGGATAAAAAGATGTCCGAGATTACCTCCATGTCTTTTAACCCGGAGTATACCACTGGAGAGAATATGATAAAAGCGGCTCTGAATACCCTTATGGGTATGGGAACCGTGTTCCTGGTTCTGATCTTTATCAGCTGGCTTATCAGCTGCTTCAGGTATATCAACCAGTTTGAGAACAAGTCAAAGAAGGTGCCGGCTCCCCTTCCGGTGATTACCAAGGCTCCTGTGACCCAGACTCCGGCAGCAGAAGAAAATCTCACCGACGATCTGGAGCTTGTGGCAGTGATCACGGCGGCCATCGCAGCATCTACAGGAGCTTCGGCAGACGGCCTGGTAGTCCGCTCCATCAGACGGGCTGCGGGCAGCAAATGGAAAAAAGCATAATCAATCAGGAGGATTATCAAGATGAAGAATTATACAATTACAGTAAATGGCAATGTTTATGAAGTAACCGTAGAGGAAGGCACATCCACCGGCGCAGCTCCCGCACCGAGAGCAGCGGCCCCCGCACCCAAGGCAGCTCCCGCGGCACCTAAGGCAGCTGCACCGGCAGGAGCACAGGGCTCCGTGTCCGTAACGGCTCCCATGCCAGGCAAGATCTTAGGGATCAAGGCTTCCGTAGGGCAGGCAGTGAAGAAGGGTGAGGCCATCATCGTTCTGGAGGCCATGAAGATGGAAAATGAGATCGTGGCTCCTTCAGACGGAACCATCGCTAGTATTAATGTAGCAGCAGGTGATTCTGTAGAGGCAGGCGCAACTCTGGCTACTTTAAACTAGGGATTCTGCAGTGACGCAGATTCCGGATGGAGGGATTGACATGGAATATATTACAAGTACCTTGGGGAATCTTCTTCAGCAGACGGCATTTCTGAACGTGGACTGGCGCAATCTGGTTATGATCGGTGTGGCCTGTATATTCTTATACCTGGCTATTAAGAAGGGATTTGAACCTCTTCTGCTGGTACCCATTGCCTTCGGTATGCTGCTTGTGAATATCTACCCGGATATTATGAAAGAGGGCGGTCTCCTTCACTTTTTCTTCCTGTTAGACGAGTGGAGCATTCTGCCATCCCTGATTTTTATGGGTGTAGGCGCCATGACGGATTTTGGGCCCCTGATTGCAAACCCCAAGAGCTTTCTTCTGGGGGCAGCAGCCCAGTTCGGTATCTACACCGCTTACTTTATGGCTATTTTCATGGGATTCAACGACAAGGCGGCAGCCGCTATCTCCATTATCGGCGGCGCAGACGGCCCCACATCCATCTTCCTGGCAGGAAAGCTGGGACAGACCGGGCTTATGGGACCCATCGCCGTAGCGGCTTACTCCTATATGGCTCTGGTTCCCATTATTCAGCCGCCGATTATGAAGCTTCTGACTACAGAGGAGGAGCGGAGAATCAAGATGGAGCAGCTTCGCCCCGTCTCCAAGCTGGAGCGGATTCTCTTCCCCATTATCGTTACCATCGTGGTATGTCTGATTCTGCCTTCCACGGCTCCTTTGGTGGGTATGCTTATGCTGGGCAATCTGTTTAAAGAGTCCGGCGTGGTGGGACAGCTGGCAGAGACTGCCTCCAACGCCATGATGTATATTGTGGTTATCCTTCTGGGAACCTCCGTAGGCGCTACCACAAGTGCCGAGGCATTCCTGAACTGGGATACCATTAAGATTGTCTTTCTCGGACTGATCGCCTTTGCAGTGGGTACTGCGGCAGGTGTGCTGTTCGGCAAGCTTATGTGCAAGATGACAGGCGGAAAGGTGAATCCTCTTATTGGTTCCGCCGGTGTATCGGCAGTTCCCATGGCGGCCCGCGTATCCCAGAAGGTAGGTTCAGAGGCGGATCCCACCAATTTCCTGCTGATGCATGCTATGGGTCCCAATGTGGCAGGCGTAATCGGCACGGCGGTGGCAGCCGGTACATTTATGGCCATTTTCGGTGTGAGATAATAGAAGCTTGATAAGATGAATATAACCAGGAGGTAATACAATGGCAGAGATAGAGAAAAAACCGGTTAAGATTGTGGAGACGGTCCTTCGTGACGCTCATCAGTCTTTGATCGCTACCAGAATGAGCACGGACCAGATGCTGCCCATCATCGAGAAGATGGATCAGATCGGGTACTATGCAGTAGAGTGCTGGGGCGGCGCAACCTTTGACGCTTCCCTTCGTTTCCTGAAAGAGGATCCATGGGAGAGACTGAGAAAATTAAAAGATGGTTTTAAGAACACCAAGCTGCAGATGCTGTTCCGGGGCCAGAACATTCTGGGGTACAATCACTATGCAGACGACGTGGTTGAGTATTTCGTGGAGAAGTCCATAGCCAATGGTATTGATATTATCCGTATTTTTGACTGTTTAAATGACTTGAGAAACTTACAGACTGCGGTAAAGGCATGCAACCGGGAGAAGGGCCATGCGCAGATCGCCCTGTGCTATACTCTGGGTGATGCCTACACCATGGATTACTGGAAAGATATTGCCAAGAGGATCGAGGATATGGGTGCGGATTCTATCTGTATCAAGGATATGGCCGGCCTCCTCACTCCCTATGCGGCCCAGGAGCTGGTGACAGCTTTAAAGAGCTCCACCAATCTTCCCATTGACCTGCATACCCATTATACTTCCGGCGTGGCTTCCATGACCTACTTAAAGGCAGTGGAGTCCGGCTGTGATATTATCGACACAGCCATGTCTCCTCTGGCCCTGGGAACCAGCCAGCCGGCTACGGAGGTTATGGTGGAGACCTTCCGCGGAACTCCCTGTGACACTGGTCTTGACCAGGTGAAGCTGGCTGAGATTGCAGATTACTTCATGCCTCTGCGGGAGCAGGCTCTTAAGAGCGGCCTTTTAAATCCCAAGGTGCTGGGCGTGAACATCAAGACTCTTCAGTATCAGGTTCCCGGCGGCATGCTTTCCAACCTGGTATCTCAGTTAAAGGAAGCAGGACAGGAAGACAAGTACCGGGAGGTTCTGGAGGAGATTCCGAGAGTGAGAAAAGATTTCGGAGAGCCGCCTCTTGTTACCCCCTCCTCCCAGATTGTGGGAACTCAGGCGGTTATGAACGTAATCGGCGGCGAGCGCTATAAGATGGTGCCCAAGGAATCCAAGAAGATCATGCTCGGCGAGTTCGGACAGACCGTGAAGCCCTTTAATCCTGAGGTGCAGAAGAAGATCATCGGCGATGAGACTCCCATTACCTGCAGGCCTGCGGACTTAATTCCTCCTCAGCTTCCTCAGTTTGAGAAGGAGTGCGCACAGTGGAAACAGCAGGATGAGGATGTACTTTCTTACGCCCTGTTCCCCAAGGTGGCAGAGGAGTTCTTCAAATACAGAGAAGCCCAGCAGACCAAGATCGATTCTGCCGTGGCCGATACCGCCAACAAAGCCTATCCCGTATAAGACATAAGGATTTAACAGAACAGGAAGTCAAAAGGAGATGCCCCGGAAGATTCTTCCGGCATCTCCTTTTTATACAGCAAATACCTTATTTATTTTTGAACTTTTTGTGATGTGGTTGACATATGGCCTGTAATATCTTTATAATGGCATTGTTACCCTTTTTTACAAAGGGATCTGCTTAAGGAGAAGATACAGGAGAAAACAAATGAAAAAACGAAAATTCAGGCAAGGTTTGGCGTTGGTCATGACCTTGTTTATGACCATAAATTATGCCGGCAGTTATCTGGGACGTTCTCCTGTGGTCAGTCTGGCTGATACCCTGGCAACGGTCAATGCGACCAGCCTTAATGTAAGAAGCGGCCCGGGAACCAATTATGGGGCTGTGGGAAAGCTGGCATATGGTTCCTCCGTAAGCGTTACAGGGGAGTCCAGAGGAAGTGATGGGAAGGTATGGTATCAGATTCGTTTTACAAAGAACGGAGCCGAATCCTCAGGATATGTGCGGTCTGACTATATAAAATTTCCCACAGCCTATCAGTCGGATGGAGATTTTGAACGGTATCTGTCCAATCAGGGATTCCCTGAAAGCTACAAACAGGGACTCCGTCAGCTTCATGCAGAGTACCCCAACTGGGTTTTTACGGCTCAGCACACCAATTTGGAATGGAAAGAAGTTATAGATAATGAAAGTGTGGTGGGAAGGAACCTGGTTCCGGGCAGCAGCATCTCCTCCTGGAAATCCATGGAGGCAGGCGCATATAACTGGGAGACAGGAACCTGGCCTTCCTTTGACAGCGGTTCCTGGGTTGCGGCGTCCAGAGAGATTATCAGCTACTATATGGATCCCAGAAATTTTTTGAACGAAAAATATGTATTTCAATTTTTAAAACATAAATATAACAGCAGCATTCACACCATTGATGGAGTGAAGAATATGGTTCAGGGGACGTTCCTGGACAATTCCGTGGATGTCAGCAAGAGCCAGTCTTCCGGAGAGAACAATATAGGCCCGGGTTTTTCGTCAGGCAGCCAGCCCGGCACCGGTACCAATGGAGACAGTAATGATTACGGACCCGGAGTATCAGGAAGCAGCGGCGGGAATCCCGGAGCATCGGGAAGTCCGGGGGGCGGCAGCGCCACGGTCCAGCCGGGAGTCAGGCCGGGGGAAGGCGCGTCTCAGTCAGGAGGCAATCCCGGGGCAGGCAACACGCCCCAGTCAGAGGGAAATCCTGCAGGAACCCATACGGTTCAGCCGGGAGCAGGCCCCGGCTCTACAGGCCAGCCTCAGGGCAGCCAGGGAGGCGGCAGCGCCACAGTCCAGCCGGGAGTCAGGCCGGGGGCGTCTGTCAGCAAGAAGGAAGGGAACCGTGTGGCCACCGCCATAGGCCCCAGTGGTCTCAACGGTCCGG
The DNA here is from genome assembly GCA_022796015.1 of Hungatella sp. Lineage (GTDB taxonomy): Bacteria > Bacillota > Clostridia > Lachnospirales > Lachnospiraceae > UBA3402. The sequence continues at coordinate 42,837 of JAAWHU010000005.1, forward strand.
GGGAGACTTCGGGACCCGGGACTTCCCAGGGGCCGGGGGTTTCCTCCGGCGGCGGGACTTATTCTGCCCCCATTGCGTCTTATGCTGAGATTATTATGAACGCCGCCGCACAGTCCGGAGTAAATCCTTATGTTCTGACGGCCATGATCCTTCAGGAGCAGGGAAGCCAGGGCAGCAGAGGAGTGTCGGGGAAGGTGTCGGGCTATGAGGGCTATTACAATTTCTTTAACATCGAAGCCTATCAGTCCGGGTCTCTCAGCGCCATAGAGAGAGGGCTGTGGTATGCATCTCAGTCCGGCAGCTACGAGCGCCCGTGGAACAGTGTGGACAAGGCAATTCTGGGAGGCGCCGTGTATTATGGTACCAACTATGTGAATGCAGGCCAGGATACGTTTTATCTGAAGAAATTTAACGTTCAGGGCAATAATCTGTATAAGCATCAATATATGACCAATGTGGAGGCCGCCGCCGCCGAGGGCGCTAAGCTTCAGGAAGCTTACAACAGTCAGTTAAAGCAGCTGGCTCTGGAATTCAAGATTCCGGTATACAAAAATATGCCGGATCAGCCCTGCGAGAAGCCGACCTCTGCCGGCAATCCCAACAATAAACTTTCCAGCCTCAGCGTGGATGGATTTACTCTGACCCCTACCTTCAACAAGGATGTTACGTCTTACACCATAATCGCCGGTTCTGAGGTGACAACGGTGAATGTAAGGGCAACGGCTCTTGATTCCAAGGCAGTAATTACCGGAATCGGCAATATTCAGCTGCAAAGCGGCAATACTGATATTACAATTCAAGTAAAGGCACAAAACGGCACCGTATGCCAGTATGTGATTCATGTGGTGCGTCAGAGCAACAGTCCGGATTCCGGCTTCGGCCCGGGAACCAGCCAGGCACCGGGAGCAGCAGGCGGCCCGGGAAGCGGCTCCTTAGATCAGAGTCAGAGCCCCGGCAATCAGATCTCCATAGAGATTATTACCGGAGGCCCGGGACAGAGCAGCGGCGGGTCAGGCAGCGGGCATACAGGTCCCGGCGGAAGCAATGTGACTATTGTTCAGTAAGAGGTATGATAGGAAGAAACAGGAGACAATGATGAACAGATTGAGACAGATCTTAAGAGGAGTCCTGATGGTCTCCGTAATAACCATGGTTATGTCTTTTGAGGCCATGGCTGCCAGGATCGCGTTTTCCGATCCTGACGCAGAGGCAGGAAAAGAAGTTACGGTAAATATGAAGATCAGCGGAGGGGACAATGAGACCATCAACAGTTCCAATGTTATGCTGTCCTATGACCCTCAGTATCTGCAGTTTATGGAAGGCACCGGTGCAACAGGCGACGCCGGGTCTGTGAGAGTGGTGGGAGAGGCTTCCGGCAGCACCTCCAAGGAGCTGGCGTTTACGCTTAAATTCCGGGCTCTTAAGGCAGGAACCACCACCATATCCATCAGTACTCAGGAAGTGTACGACAAAGATGGAAAAACAGTCAGCGTGGGACAGGAGGGAAAATCTACGGTTACCATCACTGGTGAGGCGCCGGTGGAGGGCGCGGCGCTTTTGGCGGATCTGCAGATTTCTCCCGGTACTCTGACCCCGGCATTTTCCCCTGATGTGGACAGTTACAGCGCTTTTGTAGAAAGTGATGTGGAGTCCGTAGCCATAAGTGCCCCGGCGGCAGATGGCACGGCCAATGTGTCTGTATCCGGCAATGAAGGCCTGCAGATGGGTGAGAATGAGATTTTATGTGTGGTAACCTCCGGGGATGGCCAGACTGCAAAAACCTATCGAATTATGGTGACAAGAGGAGAGAGCCAAGGAGGAGATACCTCCATAGTGGCACAGGTATCCCTGCGGGTCGATGAAAGGACCGTGACCGTGCTCTCTGACGAAGAGGATATTGAGGTGCCTGAAGGATTCATTAAATGTTCTGTGAATATCGATGGAAAAGCGGTCCGGGGATGGATCTGGAATGATAAGGAGAACCCGGGGGCGCAGCCGGAGTACTGTATCTTCTATGCCCTTAATGAGAACGGCGAGAAAGGATTCTACCGCTATGACCGGAAGGAAAGGACTCTGCAGCGGTATTTCCGGGATCCCGCAGGCAGCAGCGACCTTCAGGATCAGTTTAACGCCACTGCGGAGGAGTACAATTCCCTTCTTCACGATTATGAGATCCGATTCTGGATTATTATAGGCCTTATCGTCCTGTCTGTTATTCTTCTTATAGCTCTGATCGTCCTTGTGGCCGGAAGAAGTCAGAAAGATGATTTCATTGAGAAGCGGGATGATGACAATGAATGGGAGGTTCAGAAGAAAACAAAGCGTCAGAAGCTCACAAAGGAGGAGCAGTACTTAAGAGGGCTTGAGGCGGAAGAGGAAGAAGCCGAGCGGGAGGAGGACTTAGCCTTTATCAGGAGAGTGCAGTCCGGCGCAGCCGACAGGGGATATCCGGCAAGGGGACAGGCTCCGGCGGGCCGTCCGGGCCCAAGACAGGGAACTCAGACCAATCTTAACATGAACCGGGGAACTGCTCCTGTGCCAAGAGGTGCCCAGCGCAGCCCAGGTCAGACGGCCGGCGCCGAGAGAGGCGGCCGGCCAGGCATGGCCCCGGGAGCCAGAGGCGGTCAGACCGGGATGATACCGGCAGCCAGAGGCGGTCAGCAGAATACGGCGCCGGGCGGCAGGCCCAATCCCAAGGGGCAGCCAGGCAATGTGCCGGATGATGATGATTTTGAGGTGATTGATCTGGAGTAGAAGGAATGAGGGCGGCTGCGCCGCCAGGCTTCAGATGTCGAATGATCGGCCCGAAAGGGTTTTGACAGGGGTGGTCTTAGAGACTGCCCTTGTTCTGTGTGTGGTTGCGGGGCCGCCTTTGGGTTACAAGTAACGCCTTTGGTAAAGATTCCATCTTGACGAAAAGGAAAGAGTGTTATAAGATAGCTATAACAGATATAACGAAAGATGGTGGATATATGATTCTGAGTATTGATTTTAACAGTGATGAGGCTTTTTATATTCAGCTTCGGAACCAAATTATTATCGGAATAGCCACAGGGAGAATCCGGGAGGGTGATTCTTTGCCATCTGTGCGTCAGCTGGCGGATAATATCAGCATTAATATGCATACAGTAAATAAAGCCTATTCCGTTCTGAGGCAGGAGGGATTCGTGAAGCTTGACCGCAGAAAGGGTGCGGTGATCTGTCTGGAGACCGATAAGCAGCGTGTCCTGGAGGAGATGAAGGAGGAGATTGCCGTGGTCATGGCCAAGGGAATCTGCAAGGGTATCAGGCGGGAGGAGGTTCACCGGCTGGTAGACGAGATCTATGAGCTGTTTGCCAACTGGGAGGAATCTGTGAATTAATATGGAGGAGTGTCATGTTGTGTGAGAGATGTAAGATCCGCGAGGCGAATATCCAATATACGGAAGTAATTAACGGAGTGAGAACAGAACATAACTTTTGCGCCCAGTGCGCCAAAGAGATGGATTTTGGACAGTATTCGGCTATTTTTGATGGAGAGTTTCCCTTAGCACAGCTTTTGTCAGGGCTTTTAGGCGGTGAGATACCGGTTCAGAAAAAGGACAGGATGAAGCAGGTCACATGCCCCACCTGCGGCACCACCTATGAGGAATTTGTGAATAACAGCTGTTTTGGATGTGCCGACTGCTACGGCGTCTTTGATCTGCTGATTCATGACAATATTAAGCAGCTTCAGGGCAATGACTGTCATAAGGGTAAGCGTCCCCGATACCAGAGCGCTACCCAAGGGGAGGATATCCCGGGGGAGGCCATGGCGGGTACAGAGGACAGTGAGGCTACGGCGGATGAGCTGATTCGTATCTGGAATCAGAAGCTGAAGGAGGCCTTGAGGATGGAGGAGTATGAGACGGCTGCAGTATGCAGAGATAAGCTCCGGGAGCTGAAAGAAGGGAAGGGGACAGATGCTTAAGTGGTTTGAACAGGTGGAACAGGACAGCAGCAATATTGTGTGCAGCAAAGTGCGCCTGGCCCGCAACTGGGCGGAATATGTATTTCCCTCCAGGCTTTCGGATGAGGAGAGCAGGGAGATGCTGGCCCGGATTAACGAGGGGCTGGAGGAACTGGGCGAACTGAACAGCCGGGATTATGAGGCGGCCTATTTAAATGAACTGAGTGAACTGGACCGCCGTGCTTTAAAGGAGAGGAGAATTCTCAATTCTTCTATTTTGGCCCGGAAGGCGCCTATGTCCATTCTGATTACAAAGGAGGAGGACATCAGCCTGGTGCTAAACGGCACTGACCATATTCGGATTCAGGTACTGTCTCCAGGACTGCATCTGACAGAGGCCCTAAAGACTGCCGATGAGGTGGATGATTATGTCAATGCCAGGTTTGCCTATGCATTTGATGAAAAATACGGATATCTTACCTCCTTTCCCACCAATGTAGGGACGGGAATGAGGGCTACGGCTATTGTCCATCTGCCCAGCCTCTCTATGGGAAAGAAATTTCCGGCTATGCTCAACGATATGGGCAGGTTCGGAGTCTGTATCCGGGGAGTGTACGGGGAAGGAAGGGAGAACTACGGAGCTCTTTTCGAGGTGTCCAACCAGAAGACTATGGGAAGGACAGAGAAGGAGCTGGCGGATCTGGTGAGCAAGGTGGCCCAGCAGCTGGGAGATCAGGAGAACCAGGTTCGTCAGATGAGCCTGAAGGGGCATCGTCTTGAGCGGGAGGATGAGGTCTATAAGTCATACGGAGTCCTTAGATATGCCAGGCGTCTTACTATGAAGGATGCCATGACATTTTTATCCCAGCTTATGTCGGGAATCTCCGATGGGCTTATTAAGCCCAAGGATCCCTGCCCCGTATTCCGGCTCATGCTGGGGATCCAGACGGCAAATCTCCAGAAGCTGTCTGAGAAGCCCCTAGGGAAAGAGGAGCTGGATATGGCCAGAGCGGCTTACTTAAGGAGCGAGCTTCCGGAGCTTTTATAAGGATAGAGAACCAGGAGGAATATTATGATTGATCGTTTTACTGCAAAAGCCAAGGAGGCTATCGGATTGGCGGTAGATGCGGCGGAAAGTCTGGGCCATACCTATGTGGGGACAGAACATCTGCTCATCGGCCTTTTGCAAGAAGGGACCGGGGTTGCAGCCCGGGTTCTGGATGAGTGCGGGGTGAAGGTGGAGAAGGTGATTGAGCTGGTAAGCCAGCTGATCACCCCCAATCAGGCTGTGCGCACGGTGGAGCAGAGTACCTATACCCCCAGTGCCAGAAAGGTGATTGAGAACAGCTACAGGGAGGCAGTGAGATTTAAGGCTCCCCTGATTGGAACGGAACATCTGCTTATTGCCATAATCCGGGAGAATGACTGTGTGGCCTCCCGGCTGCTGAACACCATGGGAATCAGCATTCAGCGCCTTTATATAGACATTCTCTCCGCTATGGGGGAGGACGTGCCGACAGGAAGGGAAGAGCTTCATTCCTCAAGGAACGTAAAAGGAAGGGGAACCACCAATACTCTTGACAAGTACAGCAGAGATCTGACGGCCCTGGCAAGAGAAGGGAAGCTGGATCCGGTAATCGGAAGAGAGAAGGAGATTCAGAGGGTGATTCAGATCTTAAGCCGAAGGACCAAGAACAATCCCTGCCTCATCGGAGAGCCGGGAGTGGGCAAGACTGCGGTGGTGGAAGGGCTGGCCCAGATGATCGCCGCGGGGGATGTGCCGGAGACCATATGCGACAAGAGAGTTATGACCCTGGATCTGTCGGGTATGGTGGCAGGTTCTAAGTACCGCGGCGAGTTTGAGGAGCGGATCAAGCGTGTTCTGGCGGAGGTTATGGAGGATGGGGAGGTTCTCTTATTTATTGATGAGATTCACACCATCATCGGCGCGGGAGGAGCGGAAGGCGCCATCGATGCTTCCAATATCCTAAAGCCTTCTCTGGCCAGAGGTGAATTACAGCTTATCGGCGCCACCACCATAGAGGAATACCGCAAATACATCGAAAAGGACTCGGCTCTGGAAAGACGTTTTCAGCCGGTAACCGTGGAGGAGCCCTCAGAGGACGAGACCTATGAGATCTTAAAGGGCCTGCGGGGACGGTACGAGGAACACCATAAAGTACAGATCACAGATGATGCCATTAAGGCGGCGGTAAAGCTGTCCGCCCGCTATATTAATGACAGGTTTCTGCCGGATAAAGCCATTGACCTTATTGACGAGGCTTCTTCCAAGCTGCGGTTAACCAGCTTCGTGGAGCCGGTTCAGATCAAGGAGCTGGAACAGGAGATTGCCGCGCTGGAGAAGCAGAAGGAAGGGGCTATCAAGGCGGAGGCCTATGAGAAAGCCGGGGAAATCAAGAGAAAGCAGCAGAAGAAGCGGGAAAAGATCGAGAAGATTCGGGACAAATGGCAGAAAGAAAAGACCAGCCGCAGGCTGATAGTAGGAGATAACGAGATCGCAGACGTGGTATCGGGCTGGACAAAGATCCCTGTGAAAAAGCTTGAGGAGGAGGAGTCGGAACGCTTAAAGAAGCTGGAATCCATTCTCCACGAGAGAGTCGTGGGACAGGAGGAGGCGGTTACCGCCGTGGCAAAGGCAATCCGCCGCGGCAGAGTAGGTTTAAAGGATCCCAAGCGTCCCATTGGTTCCTTCCTGTTTTTAGGCCCTACAGGAGTTGGCAAGACGGAGCTGTGCAAGGCCCTGGCAGAGGCCATGTTCGGAACGGAGAACGCCCTGATTCGAGTGGATATGTCAGAGTATATGGAAAAGCACAGTGTATCCAAGATGATCGGTTCCCCTCCGGGATACGTGGGATACGATGAAGGCGGCCAGCTCAGCGAAAAGGTCCGCAGGAATCCATATTCCGTCATTCTCTTCGACGAGATCGAGAAGGCCCATCCGGACGTATTCAACATCCTTCTCCAGGTCTTAGACGACGGCCACATCACCGACGCCCAGGGGAGAAAGATTAATTTTAAGAACACCATACTCATCATGACATCCAACGCCGGCGCCGAGAACATCATCTCCCCCAAGCGTTTAGGGTTCACCTCCAGAGACGACGAGAAAGAGAACTACAAATTCATGAAGGACCGGGTCATGGAGGAGGTAAAGAGAATCTTCAAACCCGAGTTCATCAACAGGATTGACGAGGTCATGGTATTCCATCCCCTCAACAAAGACAACATGAAAGAGATCATCACCATTATGCTGAAGACCATCAACAAACGTACCAACCAGCAGATGGGAATCTCCATCCACGTAACCGAAGAAGGCCAGGAATACCTGATCGAAAAAGGCTACGACCCCAAATACGGCGCCCGCCCCCTGCGGAGAACCATACAAAATCTCCTGGAAGACCGCCTGGCCGAACAAATCCTAGACGGAGCCGTAAAAGAAGGCGACAAAGTAGAAGTAGCCAAAGGCGACCAAGGCCTTCTCTTCGCCCCCACCCCCAGAGAAATATAAACGTATCATCATCTAGTACTAGTTATTTTACAAATATGGGTGTATAATGTTCACGTAAGCAATGAGCAGTGCGAAAAAAGGCAGGCAGGAAGCAGCGCTGTGCTTGCACATAAGCAGCTTCCTGCCTGCCTTTTTTCATAGGGCGAATGCCCGTGAGCGAGATGGAGCGAAGCGGAATCGAGCGTGCACTGCGGACTCAGCCCAAGTTCGCCTTCACGCGAAGGCGAAGCCGAGCCCGTCCCCATAAAGGCCAAGGCAAAGCCAGCCCTCCGCCCCTTACGCGGAGCCCCAAGCCAGCCCTCCGCCCCCCCTCTTCATCCCGCCCCCCCAATTCACCAAAAAACCACCAGGAGGAGAAAACCATGCCGGTCATCGAAGAATTAATCCGTTCCGAAGCCGACGGGACCATTAGTTTCGGCAACTACAAATTACCCAAGAAATCCAAATTAGAAAACTTTGAGCATAGAGGAGATTTATACAAGATAAAGACCTTCTCCGAGATCACCAAGCTAGAGCGCAACGGCATGTTCGTATACGAGTCCGTTCCAGGAACCGCCGTAACCCAATTCAACGCAGAAGACTGGGGCGTAGAATTCCAGGTAGAAGGCAGCCAGGACGTGCAGATCACCGTCCAGCTGGAAGACGACACAGAATACGCAGTCAATGTAGACGGCATAGCCGTAGGCGGCATGACCACCAACATGAGCGGAAAGCTGAATGTCAGCGTAGAACTAAGCGAAGGCAGACAGGCCCAAATCCGCATCACAAAAAGGTAGAACATAAGAAGGGACCGGCCCGCCGGTCCCTTTCTCACCCCAGGCCCTTATGACAAAGGCCGCATATTCTGTATAATCACGGAGGAACCAATGGCAAAACCAAAGACAACCGTATTTTTCTGTAAAGAATGCGGATATGAATCCGCCAAATGGTCAGGCCAGTGTCCTGCCTGCAAAGAATGGAACACCATGGTAGAAGAGCCTAAGCTTTCCAAACAGCCTGTCACATCCTCGTCCCGCCGTTCCCCACTCCCAAAGTCCCAGCCCTCCCTGTTATCGGATATCTCTGTAGAGGAGAAAGACCGGGTAACCACCGGATATAAAGAGCTGGATCAGGTCTTAGGCGGCGGCGTAGTGTCCGGTTCCCTGATTCTGGTAGGAGGCGACCCGGGCATCGGCAAATCCACCCTTCTCCTCCAGGTATGCAAAAACCTGGCAGCCATCGGACAGAAGGTCTTATACATCTCGGGGGAGGAATCTTTAAAGCAGATAAAACTTCGGGCCAACCGCATCGGCGAGATCACAGGAACCCTAAAATTCCTGTGTGAGACCAGCTTAGACCACATTCAGGAGGTTATAAATCAGGAAAAGCCTCACATTGTCATTATTGACTCCATACAGACCATGTACCGGGAGGAAGTGGCGTCGGCTCCCGGAAGCGTGAGCCAGGTAAGAGAATCCACGAATTTGCTGATGCAGATTGCAAAAGGAGAAGGAATCACCATTTTTATAGTGGGACACGTAACCAAAGAAGGAGTGGTGGCCGGTCCAAGGGTTTTGGAGCATATGGTGGACACGGTCCTTTACTTTGAAGGAGACCGTCATGCTTCCTACCGGATTCTCAGGGGCGTAAAGAACCGCTTCGGCTCCACCAACGAGATCGGCGTCTTTGAGATGCGGGAACAGGGCCTGGCGGAGGTGGAGAACCCATCGGAATTTATGCTGAACGGAAGACCCCAGGGAGCCTCCGGCGCCGTAGTGGCATGCGCCATGGAAGGAACCAGGCCCATACTTTTGGAAGTCCAGGCTCTGGTAACCCAGTCCAACCTTGGGATTCCCAGGAGGACGGCAGCCGGGACAGACCACAACAGGGTAAATCTTCTCATGGCGGTGCTGGAAAAAAGGTGCCGCTACGAGATGTCACGCTACGATGCCTATGTGAACATAGCCGGCGGAATGAAGATGAATGAACCCGCGTTAGACTTAGGAATCATCATGGCCTTAGTTTCCAGCTTAAAGGACCGGCCTGTGGACGAAAAGACCATTGTATTCGGAGAGGTGGGACTGTCCGGCGAGGTGAGAGCCGTGTCCATGGCAGACCAGAGAGTGAATGAGGCTGTAAAGCTTGGCTTTGAGGCATGCATCCTGCCTCAGGTCTGTCTGGACAAGATGAAGAAGACCGACAGAATCCGCCTCATAGGAGTAAGCAATGTGCGGGAGGCCATAGGGTTATTATAAAAGGTCCAATTAAAATTTCCAGAAGATATTGACATATATAGATTGCCGATATATAATGAATTTGTGACGTGAGAGTCTCCTGTTCCTCCAGGGGCGGGAGATTCTTTATACACTAATATATAGATTATCTATATATTATAACCGCGAAACAGGAAAGGAGGAGATTTTAGTTGGCATCTGACAAGAATCAGCTTTCAGGCAACACGGCCATGCTGCTTTTGCAGCTTCTTTCAGAAAAAGACATGTATGGTTATGAGATGATCGAAACCCTGGAGCAAAGGTCCAACCATATATTTGCACTGAAGGCCGGAACTCTTTATCCCCTTCTCCATGGCCTTGAGGCCAGGAAGCATCTGATATCCTATGAGAAGGAGGAGAGAGGCAAGATCCGCAGGTACTACCGGATAACAGGGGAGGGCAGAAAAGAGCTGCAGCAGAGGAAGAAGGAGTGGGAGGCCTACCAGAAGGCGGTTTCCCAGGTGATTACCGGGTGTATGGAGGGATGGGCCGATGGCCTATGGTGCTCCATGGGAGGGGAAGTCTATGGAAATGGATGAATTTTTGGAGGTCCTGTCAGGCCAGATACGCAGTGAGAAAGCAAGAGGCATGGTGAGAAAAGAGATGGAAGACCATATTAGGGATCAGGCGGAGGCCTATGAGGAATCGGGGATGCCCCGGGAAAGTGCCTTAAAAGAGGCGGTTCATCAGATGGGGGATCCGGTGGCGGCAGGAGTGGAGCTGGATCGGATCCACAGGCCGAGGATGGACTGGAGTATTTTTACATGGATTGTCTTGTTCAGCATTCTGGGCCTGGCGCTCCAGTATATCTGCTTTTACGGTCAAGCCGGTTTGGGAGGCCCCTTGGGGAGAGCCCAGGGAGGTTCTATGGAAAACTTTGTCAGGCAGTGCAGCTACACGGTTATAGGCCTGGGGGTCATGGCGGCAGTGTGCCTGGCAGATTACAGCGTCATAGGCAGATATCCCCGTATTCTGGGGGCCGTCTTTTTGGGGAGCATATGGATCATCTGCGAACTGGGATTTCTGATTCAGGTAAACGGCGCCTACCCTTACCTGAGATGCGTCACCTACCTGTTTGTTCCCCTTTACGGAGGAATTTTATACAAAACCAGGGGAAAAGGATACCAGGGAATCGCCGAAGGGCTGGTGTGGATAGGGCTGCTGTATCTGGTGGGGGCAGGGAGCATCGGCGGAGGCATGGGAGTGGTAATCAATGCGGTTTTGCCCTGCCTGCTTATGCTGTTTATGGCAGTGCGGAAAAGATGGTTTGCTCTCTCAAGAGGCTCCGGCCTGGCCGCTCTGCTGGTTATGATGGGAGCCTGGGGGCTTTTCTTTGTAAAAAACCTTCGGAGTTACCAGGTTATGAGGATCCAGGCATGGCTTCGGCCGGAGGCCTTTGGAGAGACGGCCGGATATCACATGACTCACCTTAGAGACATTGTGTCCAGTCTTTCTCTCAACAGGAGCTGCTACGGCATTCTGGAGCAAAGGGGGCTTATGGATTTTCTGGAGAGCTTGGGCGTGAACAGTGAATTTATGATTCTTCAGACAGCAGTGAGCCTGGGTCTGATGAAGGCTGTCTTTCTCTGCGTTCTCTTTGCCGTGTTCTTTTTCCAGCTGTTTTTAAGAACCGCCAGGCAGAAGAATCAGCTGGGACAGATGACAGGCCTTGGCTGTACCATGGTGTTGGCAGCAGAGACATTGCGCAATATAATGGGGAACTTCGGAATAGGAATTGGATTCACAGGAGGCGTGCCCTTTTTGTCTTACGGCAAATGGCATACATTGGCAGTGTATGTGCTCCTTGGCATTCTTTTAAGCATTTACCGCCATGAGAATCTTATGTGGGAAGAGCCGGTGGAAAGGAAGGAGGGAGTTCTTTTTCAAGTCGGATCCTATGTGATAAAAATAGAAAAAAGGCTAAAATCTTCTGTCTGAAGACTTTAGCCTGTCAAGCAGGGGAAGAGGGGCTCGAACCCCCATCTACGGTTTTGGAGACCGCTGCTCTACCATTGAACTATTCCCCTTTGTATTGGACATGTTCCACACGCAAAATATAATATATCACAGGAGTTTGGGAATGTCAACTGAAAATTGTAGAATTTTAGAAAATAAAAAAGCCTCCAAGACGGAGCTGAGAAAGGCCATGATAAAAAGGAGAGAGGAGTGCTCCGTGGAATATTGTAAAAGGTCTGATCAGGCCATTGTGGAGCGGCTTCTGGAGCTGGAGGCCTATAAAAAGGCCAGGACCATATTTACCTACGTGAGCAGAGGGAAAGAGACAGACACATGGCTTTTGTTGAACCATATCCTGAGAGATCAAAAAAGGGCGGCAGTGCCCCGGTGCATCTTAAGCAGCCGGGGTGAGAAGGGAATCATGAAAGCATATGAGCTGAAGGCCTTAGAGGAGCTGGAGCCCGGGGCCTTTGGGATTATGGAGCCCAAGGGAGGATGCAGGGAGGTGGGGCCGGAGGAGCTCAGCCTTGCGGTGATTCCCTGCGTGGCCTGCAGCGAGTCCGGGGTGCGATTAGGGTGGGGCGGCGGCTACTATGACAGATACCTGGCCCTGACCCCGGCCTTAAGGGTGGTACTGTGCCGGGAGCACATGATCTGCGAAGGGATTCCAGAGGAGGCCCACGACTGCAGGGCAGACTATGTGGTTACGGAGAAACGGGTTTTGATTCTTTCAGAACCATGAGAAAAAAGCAGAATTTTTACCAAAAATGATGAATTATATTTGCCTCAAACAGGAAAAACAGGTATAATAGAAAGCACAATTCCAAATAAATCGAAGAAATATAAGCGCTTTTTTGCATAAAGAAACATAGATTTAAAAAAGGGAAAATGCCGATTTGCACAAGGAAAACCCTGGTTTTTTCCACAAATTACAAATTTGACAACTTATTGGAAACATGTTATAACTCTGACAACAGCAGAATTGGCTGCTGGGCGTCATAACAATAAGGAGTTGAAAATTATGAAACAGAAAAGAATATTTTTATCAACAATCGAAGATGCAAAAGAGTTCGTAGCTGCAGCCTCCAAGTGTGATTTTGACATTGATATATTCTATAACCGCATTATTATTGACGCAAAATCCATTTTGGGAGTATTGAGCCTGGACCTGACCCGTGTTCTGACTGTGGAATATGCAGGAGAAAACGAAGAGTTTGAGGCATTATTGGAAAAGAAATCTGCAGGTAAGCGCACTGCTGCATAGATGAAGGATGGTATCGGAAAGAGAGGAATTGTGGATATGGAATCCGCAGTTCCTCTTTTTCTGTTATTAGGATTCTAGGTGAAGGGGGCCTTTATGGAGACAACACAGACCGAGACCATAAAAATATCTGTCCGCAATCTGGTGGAATTTGTCCTGCGAAGCGGGGATCTGGACAACCGGCGCACTGCAGGAGCCCAGAAAAACGCCATGGAGGCTGGGAGCCGGATTCACCGGAAGATCCAAAAATCCATGGGGGCCTCCTATGAGGCGGAGGTGACCTTAAAGCACCTGGTGGACGAAGGCGAGTTTAAAATTGCCGTTGAGGGGCGGGCCGATGGGATTATCACCGGGCCCGGCGGCATTACCATCGATGAGATTAAAGGAGTCTATATGGATATAGGCCGGCTGGAGGCTCCTCTTGAGCTTCATCTGGCTCAGGTTAAGTGCTATGGATATATCTATAGCTATGATCACCATCTGGAAAGTATTACCCTGCAGGTCACTTACTGCAGCTTAGAGACAGAGGAGATACGAAGGTTCCAGGCAGACTGTTCCTTTGAGGAGCTTGAGGCGTGGTTCGACGGCCTCATTCATGAGTACATCAAATGGGCCAGATATCTGTATCAGCACAGGCAGCGCAGAGATCAGTCCTTAAAGGAGCTGGACTTTCCGTATCCCTACAGGGAGGGACAGAAGGAGCTGGCCGTATCGGTTTACCGCTGTGTGGCCCGCAGAAGGAATCTTTTCATCCAGGCTCCCACAGGGGTGGGGAAAACTTTGTCCACCGTCTATCCCGGTTTGAAGGCCATGGGGGAGGGACACCTTGAGAAAATTTTTTACCTGACAGCCAAGACCATTACCCGCAGCGTGGCGGAGGAGACCTTTGCCATCCTGAGGGAAAGAGGAATGTATCTGAGGACCGTGACCATCACGGCTAAGGAGAAGCTTTGTTTTTTGGACTCCCCCCAGTGCAATCCTGATGCCTGTGCCTATGCAAGGGGGCATTTTGACCGGGTCAACGATGGGGTGTATGAGATAATCCACAGAGAATTCGGGATTACCCGGGAGATTGTGCTTAAATATGCAGAGGAATACCAGGTATGTCCCTTTGAATTCTGCCTGGATATCAGCAACTGGGTGGATGGGATTATCTGCGACTACAACTATGTCTTTGATCCCAATGCCAGGCTGCGGCGGTATTTTTCCGATGGGATGGCGGGGGAATACCTGTTTCTTGTGGATGAGGCCCACAATCTGGTGGCGCGGGGAAGGGAAATGTACAGCGCCGCCCTGGTGAAGGAGGATGTGCTGACAACAAAAAAAATTCTGAAAGGAAGAGCGCCTAAGGTTACAAGGCTTCTGGACAGGTGCAACAGACAGCTTCTGGAGATGAAAAGGGAAAGTGAGGATTATGTGATTCATGAGAGCATCAACCATCTGGCGGCCACAGCCATGTCCCTTTTGGGGGAGATGGAGACCTTTATGGAGGACTATAAGGAATTTGAGGATCGCGACCTGGTGCTGAATTTCTACTTTCAGCTGAGAGATTTTATGAATACCTTTGAGGGAATGGACGAGGCCTACCGAATCTACTCCCAGACGGAGCCGGATGGACGTTTTGCAGTAAGGCTGTTCTGCATGAATCCCGCATCCCACTTAAAGGAATGTCTGGACAAGGGGAGAACCGCAGTGTTCTTCTCTGCCACCCTCCTTCCCGTACTTTACTATAAGGAGCTGTTAAGCGGGAATCTGGAAGACTATGCGGTGTATGCCCACTCTCCCTTTCCTGCTTCCAACCGGCTTTTGGCAGTGGCAGGAGATGTGAGCAGCCGCTATACAAGGAGAAACCGAAGAGAGTTTGACAAGGTTATCAGGTATATTTTCCAGGTGGCGGCACAGAGGCAGGGGAACTATATGGTGTTCTTTCCATCGTATCAATATATGAACGGGGTTTTTGAACTGTGGGAGGAAAAGAAGATGTCCCAGGAGCATCCAAAGCTCCGTATTATTACCCAGAGCAGCCATATGAACGAGCAGGAAAAGGAAGAATTCCTGGAGGCTTTTGAGAAGGAGCGGCAGGATACCCTGGTGGCTTTCTGCGTCATGGGCGGTATTTTTTCAGAAGGGATTGATCTAAAGGAGGAACGGCTTATCGGCGTCATGGTGGTGGGCACAGGCCTGCCTATGGTGTGTACGGAACAAGAGATCCTGAAGGGATACTTTGACCAAAAGAACAGCAGCGGCTTTGATTATGCCTATCAGTATCCGGGGATGAATAAAGTGATGCAGGCGGCGGGAAGGGTCATCAGAACCATGGAGGACAAGGGAGTGATTCTTCTTATGGACGACAGGTTCTTAAGGGAGGAGTATCAGAGCCTCTTTCCAAGGGAGTGGTATCCTTACAAAGTGGTAAATCAGCACAACGTGGGGAATACAGTGAAGGAATTCTGGGACTCTGTACATTAGTGCGGAGGCAGTACCTGCTTTGTCACAGAAGCTCCATAAACTGCCCGGCGGCCTGGGAGAGCGGCAGGTTCTCGTTGTATACCGCCACCATATGGCGGGAAGGGAGCTCCTCCTTTAATGTGAGCACAAAAAGATTGTGGTCATGGGCGGGAATACAGAAATCCGGGACAAAGGCAATGCCCAGTCCGATGCGGGCCAGGTCAATAAGCAGGTCATTGCTGCTCAGTTCAATTTCGGGAACCAAGTCTAAGCGGGCGCGGCGAAACATGGAATGAAGAAATTCGCTGGTAGTACTCTGGCGGTCCAGCATGAGGATGGGATAGGCCTGAAGCTGGTTTAAAGTCAGGATCCGGTCCTGGAGAGGGAAAAATTCCTTGCTGGCCACAAATACGTCATGGAATTCATTGATGACCCGGGGAGTGTACGTGCTGGCCAAGGCAGAATTGGGGTAGTTGATGACAACAAAATCTACCTGCCCCTGTTCTAAAAGATCCACACATCGTATGGAGGTCTGATTGGTGACTTTGATGTGGACATGGGGATGCTCCCTGTGAAAACGGCTTAGGTAGGGAACCAGATAGTAGCGGCAGATGGTGTCGCTGGCTCCGATGCGGAGCTGGCCGCCGCCTAAGGTGTTGGCCTCCAAAAGCTGATTTTCCCCCTGGCGGATTAAGTTCATGGCAGGTTCAATGTGCCGGAACAGGATCTCCCCCTCAGGAGTTAAATGAACCTTTTTGGTGCTGCGGACAAACAGCTGCTGGTTCAGTTTTTTTTCCAGGATTTTTACAGACTGGCTCACGGCCGACTGGGAGATGTAAAGGTGTCTGGAGGCTTCGGAAAAACTTAAAGTTGCAGCCACATAGTAAAAGACTTTGTACAATTCATAGTTAATATCCATGGAAGCCTCCTTTTTTGACCGGAATCAGATTGATGATGCTGTGTTCACAGGTACCCTGTGAACAGTAATTTTATGGTACCACAGATTGGGGAATTTGGAAAGAAGTCTTGACGCTGGTTTCCGTATATTCTATAATAACCGTAACAAAGTGTAAGGGGGATATAGAGAGCCATGGACGGTTATTCTTACAGCAGAGAAATTAACCGGAATAAGGTTACATTCTGCGAATTCGATATGGAAAGCATCCGAAAGATGTTTACAAAGATTTTTGAGACTTATGATCCGAAAGTGAAAAAAGAGGTATTTGATTCGTTCTGCGAGGACTTTTATGAGCTGGCCAAGGAGATTCCCGCATCCAACGAGAGAATCTGGCGCATGATTATAACGGATATGCTGTTCAGCTATGACGACAAGGGATACCTGGAGGCGTCGGCGTCAGACAACGGGATCAAGAGAAAGCAGTTTGCCATCATAGCAAGTGTTGTTATGAACAGGCTGCGGGCTGGGAATTAGTTTGTTGACAAACCGGATCATATAAGATATATTGGTATCAGGTAAAGGCGCTCAAGTGTATTTTGGGCGCCTTTTTTCACAATGGGTATTGCTTAGGGAGAAAGGATGGGGGAGTATGTTTGAGCTGGTAGACCACACGGAAAATATTAACAGGCTGCTTGCAAGATACGGGGTGAAGTTTGGGATTTATAAGAATCAGGAGTTTCATGAACAGCTGTTTCCTTTTGACCCTCTGCCCAGGATCATTGAGGCCGGGGAGTTTGATTTTTTAAATCGGGGGCTGTCCCAGAGAGTGAATGCCCTGAATTTGTTTTTGGCTGACATCTATCAGGAGAAAAGGATTGTGAAGGATGGGGTGATTCCGGAGGATTTCGTCTACTCATCCAAGGGATACCTGCCCCAGTGCGAGGGGATTGTGCCTCCGGCATCTATCTACAGCCATATCTCGGGCATTGATCTGGTTCAGGGAAAGGACAAGAAATGGTACATTCTGGAGGATAATCTGCGGATTCCCTCAGGGGCTTCCTATCCTATGATCGCAAGGGAGTTGACAAGAAGGGCGGCGCCCGCTGCCTTTTCCCGAACCCATATTGTGGATAACCGCAACTATGCGTCCATGCTCAAGGAGACTTTGGACTATGTGAATACAGGCGGCATCAATGTGGTGCTGACGCCGGGGCGGTATAACGCCGCATTTTTTGAGCATTCTTATTTGGCGGAGCGGTCAGGGGCCGTGCTGGCTATGCCCCAGGATCTTTTGGTGGAGGATGGCAGGCTGTATTACCGGCAGTACGGAGGGAAAAACCTTCAGGTAGGAGCCGTGTACCGGCGTCTCTCCGATGAATATTTGGATCCGCTGTGCTTTTACCCTGAGTCCCTCATCGGCGTGCCGGGGATTATGGAGGTGTACCGGAAGGGCAACGTGGCCATTGTCAATGCGCCGGGCAACGGTGTGGCAGACGACAAGGGGATTTACTATTTTGTGCCCCATATGATAAAATATTACTTAGGCCAGGAGGCCATCCTTTCCAATGCGCCTACTTATCTGGCTTTTTACGAGAAGGACAGAACCTTTATGTTAGAGCACCTGGATCGTCTTGTGGTGAAGGATGTGTCGGAGGCAGGAGGTTACGGCGTGATATTCGGAAGTGACCTGACCAAGGAGAAGCTTGGGGAGCTGGCCCGGGTGATCCGGTCGGAGCCCAGGCGGTTTATTGCCCAGGAGGTTATTGATTTTATTGATCTTGGAATTGTGGAGGGGGATCATGAAGTGCCGAGAAAGGCGGATCTGCGGGCCTTTGTGCTGTCGGGAAAGGACGTCAGGGTATGGCCCAGCGGTCTCACCAGGTTTTCCAGAAACCCGGATTCTTTTGTGGTTAATTCATCTCAGGGAGGAGGATTTAAGGACACATGGGTATTATCTCAATAGAAAAAGCGGATCATCTGTTCTGGCTGGGGCGGTACGCCGAGAGGGTTCTCACTACCCTTACCACCTTTTTTGATTTTTATGACGAGATGATTGATGGGAACGAGGAGGCTTACAAGGTCTTCTGTGAGAAGATTGCGATTCCGGACATCTATGGAAGCAAAGAGAACTTTCAGCAGAGCTATCTGTTTGACAGACAGAATCCGGATTCTGTGGTCAGCAACATGGAGAGAGCCTTTGACAACGGAGTGGTCATAAGAGGGGAGCTTGGGACGTACCCCTTATCCTATATCCAGATGGCTCTGGACAGCCTTAAGGGGGAGGGAGGCAATGCCGGGGCTCCGGTCTATGATCTCCAGCAGGTCATCGACTATCTCAATGCCTTCTGGGGCTGTATGGATGACCAGACGGAGGACGAACAGTGCCGCAACATTATGAAATGCGGTAAATATGTGGAGCGTCTTGATCTGTACATGCGGCTGGGGTATCCTGCCGGGGCCGTGGAGAAGGAATTCAGCAAGCTTGTGAACCGGCTTCATAAGGCCGGGATTCCCTACCGGGTGGATCATGAGGCCAGGCTGGCCCAGATCATCCGCATGGGAGAAGGGTGGAGAGACCATGAGAACCAGGCCCTTCACGCTCTGTGGAATCTGTTTGAGGTGATGTGATTTGAAGAAGCTGCGGTTTCGTTATGAGATGGAGCTTACATTTGATGCTTTGGTGGTGGAACACCATTTTGTGTTCCGCTGCCTTCCTTTAGAAGACCATGGACAGAGGTGCTATGGTCTTCAATATGGGATTGAGCCTTCAGGGCCTGTTCATGAGACCACAGATGGGTTCGGCAACAGGGCCTGTGTGGGAGAGGCCTTAGGGGCCCATGACAGCTTGAGAGTGTGGTCACAGGGCACTGTCTTTTCAGACAGATCCAGGGTGGTGAGGGAGAAGGTGCAGCCCCTGTTCCGATTTCCTTCGCCTTATACGGCTGCAGATGAAGCCCTGGTAAACTATCTTCAGGACTGCCGCAGATCATGGCAGGAGGCCGGAGATTTTCCCCTGTATCTTATGGACTGCCTGTACTGTGATTTCTCCTATGTGCCCGGAAGGACCAGCGTGGCCACCACGGCGGCCCAGGCATGGGAGGGGAGAGAAGGGGTCTGTCAGGATTATGCTCACATTTTTCTGTCTCTGTGCAGGCTGGCGGGATATCCGGCCCGGTATGTGGCCGGCATGATGAAGGGGGAGGGAGCTACCCACGCATGGGCGGAGGTCTATGAGGATGGCGCCTGGACGGGCTTTGACCCCACCCACAACCGGCTGGTGGACGATGACTATATCAAGCTGTCCCATGGCCGGGACTTTGGGGATTGTACTGTTGACAAAGGCTGTTTTAAGGGGTTTGCCGCCCAGAAGCAGAATATATATGTAAAGGTTGATGAATAGATATGGTGAAAACTGTGGTTTCTGTAAGGCTTCCGGTAGACGAGAAGCTGCGGATCTGCAAGCAGGTTATTGAGCCGGAAGGGTCTGACAGGAAAGAAAAAAGAATCTGTATTGTGACAGGAACCCATGGGGATGAACTGGAAGGGCAGTATGTGTGCTATGAGCTGTGCCGGAGGCTGAAAGAGGATATAAGCTGTCTGGCAGGAACCGTGGAGATCTATCCGGCGCTGAACCCTCTTGGCGTGGATTCCATAACAAGGGGCATTCCTATGTTTGACCTGGATATGAACCGGATCTTCCCGGGAAGCGACGAGGGAGCCGTGCCGGAGTATGTGGCTTCTAGGATTATTGAAGATATCAAGGGGGCTGATCTGTGCATTGACATTCATGCCAGCAATATTTTCCTCAGGGAGATTCCCCAGGTGCGTATGAGTGAGATGACGGCAGAGAGGCTGCTTCCCTTTGCCAAAAGGCTGAATATCGATTACGTGTGGATTCACGGGGCCGCTACGGTCCTGGAGGCAACCCTTGCCCACAGCCTGAATATGATGGGGGTGCCTACCCTTGTGGTGGAGATGGGGGTGGGAATGCGGATTACCCTGGAGTACGGCCGTCAGCTGGTGGATGGAATCTTCTGCCTCATGAAGGAGCTGGGGATGTGGGAGGGGGATACGGTCACTCCCAAAAAACCCATTATCTCCACGGATGGACAGGTGGGATTCGTCAATGCCAACCACAGCGGAATCTTTATTCCCCATGTGGACCACTGGGAGAGCATTCAAAAGGGGGAGACCATAGGAGAGATCTTGAATCCCCTGGAAGGAAGGGTGGAGGAGGTGCTGCGGGCCCCCTGTGACGGCATGGTGTTTACCTTGAGGGAGTATCCCATTGTCAACAGCGGCTCTCTCATCGCCCGGGTGCTGGGAGGTGATTTTCATTGAGAAAAGAGATCATCTATAGGCTTGGCAATACATACCGGGACGACTTGACGGTCTACGGGTATCATTTCGGAAAGGGGGAGAAGTCCGCCTGCATTGTAGGGTCCATGCGGGGCAACGAGGTGCAGCAGATGTATGTGTGCTCCCAACTGGTGAAGGCCTTAAAGACGCTGGAGGAGAAGGGGGCCTTTGTGTCAGGCAATGAGATTCTGGTGATCCCTTCGGTAAACCATTTTTCTATGAACATCGGCAAACGGTTCTGGGCAGTTGACAACACAGACATAAACCGCATGTTTCCGGGTTACGATCAGGGAGAGACCACCCAGAGGATTGCCGCGGGAGTCTTCGACGTGGTTCAGCACTACAGCTATGGAATCCAGTTTACCAGCTTTTACATACCCGGGGATTTTATTCCCCATGTAAGGATGATGGAGACAGGGTTTCAGAATCCCAGCCTGGCCAATCTTTTCGGGCTTCCCTATGTGGTTATCAGAAGCCCCAAGCCTGTAGACACTACCACCTTAAACTATAACTGGCAGATCTGGGATACCAGCGCCTTCTCTGTGTACACCAACGCTACGGACCGGATTGACGAGACGTCGGCAAGGCAGGCAGTGGCCTCGGTGCTGAGATTCCTCACCAGAATGGGGATTCTGCGGTATACCAGCCACAGCGGGTATATTGCCACGGTGCTGAGAGAGGACGACTTAAAGAATGTGAAGTCTGACGCCGCGGGGATCTACAGGCGTCTCGCGCACCCGGGCCAGGAGGTGGGCAGGGGAGATGTGCTGGCAGAGGTTTTGGATCCCCATGAGGGGGAGGTTGTGAGCCGGATTCTGTCTCCCGCAGCAGGGATTATCTTCTTTGCCCACGCCCAGCCTCTGGTTATGGAGGGAGCCATTGTGTTTAAGATTATCAAGAGGCTTCATGAGTGAAATGACAAGTGAGGGATATGACATGCAAGAAGATGTATTTAAGATGTATTTGACGGAAGTGGAGAATATAAAAAGCTGCAACAGGGAAGAGAACAGGAGGCTTGCCAAAGAGCTGTTAAAGGGGCAGGAGGGCGCCAGGGAGCGGCTTATTGAAGGGAATTTAAGGACTGTGCTTACTATGGTTTCCGATTACTTAAACAAAGGGGTTCCGGCCGGAGATCTGGTGCAGGAGGCCAACATGGCTCTGGTGATGGCAGTCCATGAGTATGAGTCAGGAGATTTTGATGATTTTTTGAGAGAACGGGTGAAGGAGGCCCTTTTAGCGGCAGTGGAGGAGCAGTCCCAGGAGGAAAAGGCTGCCCGGAAAATCCTTGACAGGGTCAATGCCTTAAAGGATGTGTCCATGGATATGGCAAAGGAGCTGGGGCGGGAGGCCACAGTGGAGGAGCTTGCCCGCCGCATGGAGCTGACGGCAGATGAGATCAAGGATATTATGAAGGTTACCTTAGACGCCATGAGCGTTCTCGGAGAGTAGGAGACAGGCAGATGAAACTATATTTGATACGCCATGGACAGACGGACTGGAACGTGGCAGGGAAGATTCAGGGAAGCACGGATATTCCCCTGAATGCAATGGGAAAGCGTCAGGCCGCATGTCTGGCAGAGGGCATGAAGAACCGGCCTGTAGTCCGGGTATTTTCCAGCGTGCTGTCAAGAGCCTATGAGACGGCCTGCAGCATCGGCGACAGCCAGGGTGTGGAGGTAAGGAGGATTCAGGGCCTGGAGGAGGTGGGGTACGGCGTCTGGGAAGGCATGACCATGGAGGAGATCCAAAAGCAGTATCCCAAGGAGCTGGAGCAGTGGTACAACAGCCCTGTGGATGTGGCGCCCCCGGGCGGGGAGAGCCAGGCTCAGATCTACGAGAGATGCGCCAAGGCTCTGGACACCATCTTATCCGATCAGGATGGAGACGTCGCCATGGTATCCCACGGAGCCACGGTAGTGTATCTGCTGGAATATATGCTGCGGGACGACTCGAGAACCGAGGAGGACGATATTATTGTGGGCAATGCCAGTATTTCCACCATAGAGTACGATCCTTTGACGGGAAGGTTTGCCCTGGTTCAGCTTAATGACCGAGAGCATTTAAAAGGGCTGGAGGCTTGATTAATTTATTAAATATTCTCATGAATACCATAAGATATATTAATTTTTCTTATTAGTTATCTTATGGTATTCTTATGTTAGAACGTACCTATTACCTATCATCAGGAAGGAGACCTCACCATCATGAGCGTAAAGAGGATTTATGTGGAGAAGAAGCCGGATTTTGCAGTAAAAGCCCATGAGCTGGCCGGGGAGATCGGCAGCTATCTGGGTATTGAAACCGTAACAGGCGTGCGGGTGCTGATTCGTTATGATGTGGAAAATCTGTCAAAGGAGACTTATGAGGCAGCCCTTGGAACCATATTCTCCGAACCGCCTGTGGATATTTTGTATGAAGAGGATTTCCCAAGGGAGGATTCGGATCTGGTGTTTTCCGTGGAATATCTTCCGGGCCAGTTCGACCAGAGGGCAGATTCGGCAGAGCAGTGCGTAAAGCTTCTCCGGGAGGATGAGGAGCCGGTTATCCGCACTGCCACCACCTATGTGATCTCCGGAGGCCTGACCCGGGATCAGGAGGAGGCAGTCAAATCCTTCTGCATCAACCCTGTGGATTCCAGGGAAGCGGCCATGGAGAAGCCGGAGACATTGGTGACAGTATTTGATGTTCCTGAGGATGTGAAGATCTTTGAGGGATTTTGCGGATTTTCTGAAGAAGCTTTAAAGGAGCTGTACGATTCCCTGAACCTGGCCATGACCTTTCAGGACTTTGAACATATTCAGAAGTATTTTGCCGGCGAGGAGCACAGGGATCCGACTATGACGGAGATCCGGGTTCTGGACACCTACTGGTCCGACCACTGCCGCCATACCACCTTCCAGACAGAACTTAAGGATGTGTCCTTTACAGAGGGGGCTTACAGGGTTCCCATGGAAGAGACCTATAAACAGTATTTGTCTGACAGGGAAGAGCTGTACGGAGGGAGGAAGGACAAGTTCGTCTGCCTTATGGATCTGGCCCTCCTTGCCATGAAGAAGCTTCGCAGGGAGGGAAAGCTGGAGGATTTGGAGGAATCCGATGAGATCAATGCCTGCAGCATTGTGGTGCCTGTGGAGATTGACGGGGTGGAGGAGGAGTGGCTTGTCAACTTTAAGAACGAGACCCACAACCATCCTACAGAGATCGAACCCTTCGGCGGAGCGGCCACCTGCCTGGGCGGCGCCATCCGAGATCCTCTTTCAGGGCGTACCTATGTGTATCAGGCCATGCGTGTCACCGGCGCCGCTGACCCGAGGAAATCCTTACAGGAGACCCTTCACGGCAAGCTGCCTCAGAGAAAGCTGGTGACAGGGGCGGCACAAGGGTACAGCTCCTACGGCAATCAGATCGGCCTGGCAACGGGCTATGTGAAGGAGATCTATCACCCTGACTATGTGGCCAAGCGTATGGAGATCGGCGCAGTCATGGGGGCCGCGCCGAGAAAAGGCGTGATCCGTGAGACGTCGGATCCCGGCAATATCATTATTCTTTTAGGCGGACGCACAGGCAGAGATGGATGCGGCGGCGCTACCGGCTCTTCCAAGGTGCACACGGAAAGCTCCATTGAGACCTGCGGCGCAGAGGTTCAGAAGGGCAATGCACCCACAGAGAGAAAGATCCAGAGGCTGTTTTACCGCCCCGAGGTCAGCAGCATAATCCGCAAGTGCAACGACTTCGGAGCAGGAGGCGTGTCCGTAGCCATCGGCGAGCTGGCAGAAGGGCTTGAGATTAACTTGGATAAGGTGCCTAAAAAATATGCAGGTCTGGACGGTACGGAGATCGCCATCTCCGAGTCCCAGGAGCGCATGGCAGTGGTGGTCAATGAGAAGGATGTGGACGCCTTCTTAGAATATGCGGCCCAGGAGAACCTGGAGGCCGTGGCCGTGGCTGTGGTGACAGAGAAGCCCCGTCTGGTCATGAACTGGAGAGGAAAGACCATCGTAGACATCAGCCGGGCGTTTTTAGACACCAACGGAGCCCACCAGGAAGCCTCCGTGAAGGTAGAGGTTCCTCACAGGGAAGGCAATCCCTTTGACCAAAGAGAAGACATTCCCGATGTGAGAGACCGGTGGCTTACCACCCTGTCTTCCTTAAATGTATGTTCCCAGAAAGGCCTTGTGGAGATGTTTGACGGCTCCATCGGGGCAGGCTCCGTGTTTATGCCCTATGGAGGAAGGTATCAGCTGACAGAGACCCAGACCATGGTGGCCAAGCTTCCTGTTCTTCGCGGCAGGACTGACACGGTTACCATGATGAGCTACGGATTCGATCCCTATTTGTCCAGCTGGAGCCCCTACCACGGCGCCATCTATGCGGTGGTGTGCTCGGTGGCCAAGATTGTGGCCTCAGGCGGGGATTACCGGAAGATCCGCTTTACCTTCCAGGAGTATTTCCGCAGAATGACGGAGGATCCCGCCAGATGGAGCCAGCCCTTTGCCGCCCTTCTGGGAGCTTACAGCGCCCAGCTCGGTTTCGGGCTTCCCTCCATAGGCGGCAAGGACAGTATGTCAGGAACCTTCAATGATATCGACGTTCCGCCGACCCTGGTGTCCTTTGCCGTGGATGTAGCCAGCCATAAGCATATGATTACGCCGGAATTTAAGAAGCCGGGAAGCAAGATCGTGGTATTTAAGGCGGAGAGAGATGAATACGACCGGCCCAGATACCAACAGATTATGGAAGGCTACGGCAAAATCTTTGAGGATATCCAGGCGGGAAGGATCATTTCTGCCTATGCCGTAGAAGGCCACGGTATGGCGGAGGCCGTGAGCAAGATGGCCTTCGGCAACAAGCTGGGAGTAAAGGTGGAGCACAATGTGGATCCCAGAGATTTCTTTGCACCCGGCTGGGGAAACGTGGTCTGTGAGGTTCCAGACACAAAGGTGGGAGAACTGGCCATCACTTACACATTGATTGGAGAGGTTACAGACAGAGGGGTTCTGGAGTACGGCAGTGTGAGCATTCCTATGGATGAGGCTCTTCAGGCCTGGACCGGCACTCTTGAGGATGTGTTCCCCACAGAGTCAGGGGTGAGGCAGACAAAGGTGCCCGGCCAGGTTTATGACATAAAGGAACAGGGCGGCAGAGTCTATGTCTGCAGGAACAAGGTGGCAAAGCCCCATGTATTTATTCCGGTGTTCCCAGGGACGAACTGTGAGTATGACAGTGCCAAGGCCTTTGAGAGAGCCGGAGCCACAGTCAGCGACCTGGTATTTAGGAACTTAAGCGCGGCGGACATCCGGGATTCCGTGGAGGCATTTAAGAAGGAGATTGCAAAGGCCCAGATCGTTATGTTCCCGGGCGGATTCTCCGCAGGTGATGAGCCGGAAGGCTCCGCCAAGTTCTTCGCAGCAGTATTCCGCAACGCGGTGATTAAGGAGGAGATAGAAAAACTTCTTAGAGAGAGGGATGGCCTGATGCTTGGCATCTGCAACGGCTTCCAGGCCCTGATCAAGCTGGGGCTGGTTCCCGAGGGAACCATCACGGAGCAGCATTCAGACTCTCCCACCTTGACCATGAATCATATCGGCCGCCACATATCCAAGATGGTGTACACGAAGGTAGTGACCAACCGGTCTCCATGGCTTATGGGAGCAGAGCTTGGAGGTGTGTACTGCAACCCGGCATCCCACGGTGAGGGCAGGTTTGTAGCCAATGATGAATGGCTTAGGAAGCTGTTTGAGGCCGGTCAGGTGGCGACCCAGTATGTGGATGACAAGGGCAGCCCAACCATGGACGAGTTCTGGAATCCCAACGGTTCCTATATGGCTATTGAGGGAATCACCAGCCCTGACGGCAGAATCCTGGGCAAGATGGCCCATTCCGAGCGGCGGGGTGAGGCCGTGGCTATGAATATCTATGGGGAACAGGATATGAGGCTCTTTGAATCAGGCGTAGAATATTTCAGATAGAGGTGTAATAGGGGACGGGCTTGGCCCGTCCCCTATTATTTGGAATCTAAGATGCTCTTCAGCGCATGGATGAACTGCTCCACGTCAATCGGCTTTGTGACAAAGCCGTCCATGCCGCTGTCCATGGCGGCCTGACGGTCCTCCTCAAAGGCGTTGGCTGTCATGGCTACGATTACGGTCTTTGAAAGTACAGGATCCTTCAGCTGTCTGATGGTTCTGGTGGCCTGATGGCCGTTCATAACAGGCATCTGCACATCCATGAGAATCAGGTCAAAGTATCCCGGCGGGGAAGCGGAGAGTTTGTTCACGGCATCCTGGCCGTCCTGGGCAGTCTCCACCAGGAATCCATAATCTGTCAGGACCTCCGACGCAATCTCCCGGTTCAGCTCATTGTCATCTGTCACCAGAATCCTCATGCCGGCAAAATCAGGCTTGTGCTCTTTTGGCTCCGGGACAGGAAGGTCAGGCGCCGGGCCCTGCCAGATTCTAAAGAAAAGGGTGACCATAAATTCCGTGCCCTCCCCCTGCCGGGTATGGACTTCGATCATCCCGTTCATCATCTCCACAATGGCCTTGGTGATGGCCATGCCTAAACCGGTACCCTGGATTTTGTTGACAGTGGAGTTGATCTCCCGCTCAAATGCCTCGAATACCCGGTAGGTAAATTCCTGGCTCATGCCGATGCCTGTATCCTTTACCCGGATCTCATAGCATCCCATACCCTCCAGATCAAATTCCTTCTGACACAGGGTGAGGAAAATATGGCCGCCGGCGGGGGTGAACTTTATGGCATTGCTCAAAAGATTCATGAGAATCTGTTTGAGGTGGATGTTGTCGCAGTATACATAGGGTGTCTTTACCTCTGTCTCCACATGGAAATGGAGATCCTTTTCCACCATCTGCTGAGAAACCATTATCTGGATCTCATCAAAAATAGAAAGAAGGCTGTTTTCTGATTCCTCGATCACCATTCTGCCGTTCTCAATCCGGCTCATGTCCAGCACGTCGTTAATAAGGTCAAGAAGAATATTGCCGGAGGAGAGGATCTTCTTTAAGTAATCCAGGACTTTTTTGTCATCCCCCAGGCTTTTTTCTGCCAGGGCGGCGAATCCCATAATGGCGTTCATAGGAGTCCGAATGTCATGGGACATATTGGAGAGAAAACGGGTCTTGGCTGCGCTTGCCTGGGAGGCGGCGCTGGCAGCCTCCGAGAGGGCACGCCGAATCAGGCGTTCCTCCGTAAGATTGGAGAGAGCAAAGAGGAACTTCTTGTCCCTTCCAAGAGTCATAGGACAACATATAACCGACAACCACATATTCTGGCCAAAGGACTTGTTAAAGCCTTCCAGTTCCAGCACCTTCCTGCTCTGGGGGCGTTCGGTATTAAGGAGATTTTTGATCTTGCGGTAGATCTCATTGGTCTCATTCTTATCGTCCTCATAAAACTTTTCGGCCGGTATTCCCAGGATTCGGTCGGCATTCTCAAATACATAATCCACCTTTCCATCGTCTGCTCTGACCATAAAGATGACGGTGTCAATATTCTGAGAGATTGACCGGTAAAACATCTGATTGTAGTCTTTACGGTCCCCCTCGATTATGCCTAAGCTCTCTCTGTTTTCTTCCATGCGGTCTTTCATAACCTTCCTTTTTAATAACCATTATTATATGCGAAATTGAGAGTGTTGGCAAGATGGGAAAGGCGGGAATTGACAGCAAAAGAAAAATACCATAAACTACTTTCAAGAGACAGGATTCTATGGACATTTGAAAAGGAGGCGGAAGGCATGCTGGTAAGGGAAAAGCTTTTGAAGCGGGAGCATTTTTCGGATATTGACGGCCGGATTGCAGATTATCTTATGGAACGGCAGGAAAGTCTGAAGGAAGACAGTGTGCGCCAGATTGCAAAGCATCTTTATGTGGCGCCATCCTCGGTCATTCGTTTCTGCCAGAAGCTGGGGTATATGGGGTTCAACGAGCTGCGGGAAGAGTATTTGAAGGAGCTGCGGTATCTATCCTCCCATTTTCAGTCTTTGGACCCTAACTTCCCGTTTGACAAAGAGGATCGGGATATTGCCGTAGCCAATAAAATAGAGACTCTCTACGAGGAAATCCTAAGGGACTGCCAGTCGCTTGTGGAGCCGGAGGTCCTAGGGAGGGTCATCGACATGCTGGATCAGGCGCCCTGCGTCTATATCTGCGCTTCCGGGGCGCAGTTGGGAGTGAGCCAGGTGTTCCGGGATAAGATGATGAAGATCGGAAAAATGGTCCATATCTGCGAACAGACGGACGAGGCCTACTACCAGGCGTCCTACAGCAAGACGGACAGTATGTTTATCCTGATTTCTTATACCGGGGAGACGAAAAGGGTGCTTAAGGTGGGACAGAAGATAAAGGAGCGTCAGCTTCCGTCTGTGGCTATTACCTCTTATGGAAGCAATTCCCTCTCTTCCGTCTGCACCTGCAGCCTTTATGCATCCACCAGAGAAAAGCTTATAGGGAATCTGGGAACCTTCGGGATCAATGTGTCCGTCATGTACCTTTTGGACGTTATCTATGCAGGCTGCTTTAACCGGAATTACGACAAGCATTTTGCCGACAAGCTGAAATATTCCAGGGAATGCGAGAATGTGGGAACCGACGACGCAAGGTACTCCAATAATCCCATATTAGAAGGATAGAAGGCAGGAACATTGTTCTTTTTTTCTCGCAAAAAAGGGAGAAAGAAAGAGAACACTGTACCTTTTCCACAAGGAACCATTGACAAACCGGGAAAAATCCGTGAAAATGGAGATATCAAAAGCACAGTAACCAAGAGGAGGAAAATCATGGAAAAGAAACCTGTAAAGATTGTAACCATCGGCGGCGGAAGCAGCTATACACCAGAGTTAATGGAAGGCTTTATCAAGCGTTATGATGAGCTTCCTATTAAAGAAATCTGGCTGGTTGACATCGAAGAGGGAAAAGAGAAGCTGGAGATCGTAGGCAAGATGGCTCAGCGTATGTGGGATGCTTCTCCTTACGATGTTAAGGTACATCTGACACTGGACAGAAGAGAGGCTCTTCCGGGAGCAGATTTTGTTACCACTCAGTTCCGTGTAGGCCTTTTAAACGCAAGAATCAAGGACGAGAGAATCCCTCTGTCCTATGGTATCCTGGGCCAGGAGACCAACGGTGCAGGCGGAATGTTCAAGGCTTTCAGAACCATTCCTGTGATTCTCAGTATTGTTGAAGATATGAAGGAGCTTTGTCCCGATGCATGGCTGGTGAACTTTACCAACCCAAGTGGTATGGTAACCGAGGCTGTTGTGCGCTACGGAAAGTGGGAGAAGGTAATCGGTCTGTGCAACGTGCCTGTAGGCGCTATGATGAAAGAGCCCAAGATGATCGGCAAGACTTTAGACGAGCTGATCTATAAGTTTGCAGGACTGAACCATTTCCATTGGCATAAGGTATTCGATATGAACGGGAAGGACGTGACTCCCCAGATTATCGACAAGCTCTATGATCCCGAGACAGACGCAGGTGTTCCGGCCAATATCTTTGATGTAAAGTTCTTCAAGGAGCAGCTTGACGAGATGGGCATGATCCCCTGCGGATATCACAGATATTACTACAGGCAGGAAGAAATGTTAAACCACATGATCGAAGAGTACAATGATCCTGAGAAGGGAACCCGTGCACAGCAGGTGAAGCAGACAGAGGCAGAGCTCTTTGAGCTGTACAAGGATCCCAACCTGGATCACAAGCCGGAGCAGCTTGCCAAGAGAGGCGGAGCGCACTATTCCGATGCAGCCTGTGAGACCATCGCTTCCATCTACGGCAACAAGAACTCCCATATCGTTGTTTCCACCAAGAACAACGGAGCAGTTCCCGATCTTCCTCCGGAGTGCGTAGTAGAAGTATCTGCTCATATCGGCGCCTGCGGCGCTCTGCCCATTGCTTTCGGACCTCTTCATCCGGCACAGAAGGGCTGGCTTCAGGTTATGAAGAACATGGAGCTGTGTGTGTGCGAGGCTGCCGTAACCGGTAACTACGGAATGGCTCTTCAGGCATTTATTCTGAACCCTCAGGTTCCCTCAGGCACCACTGCCAAGAGAGTATTGGATGAGCTGTTGATTGCCCACAAGAAATATCTTCCCCAGTTTGCCGAGAAGATCGCAGAGCTGGAGAAGGAAGGCGTTACCATCAAGGACGACGTGGCAAGAGAGCTGACAGAGCAGGGATTATAATTTTAGAAAAACAAACAGAACCCTTTTGACCTAGACCGGAAGTGCCGTCTGTATGATACAGGCGGCACTTTTGGTGTTTTTAGGTTTCCAGGCGGGAAAATTTTCTGTTTCCATACTGTCGGATTTGTGATAGAATAAATGAGACAAAAATGACAAAGTTTAATCAAAAGGGCAGGACAGGAGGGGGAATATGGGAGTATCTGTAAAAAAAATGAGATGGATGGCCATTGGGGCGGCAGCCGTTTTGCTCGGAGGGTGCAGCAATGGTCCTAAAAAGACAGTAAGCCTTTATGACAGGGGCCTTGAGATCGTGAAGCGGATGGATACTATGGCAGAGACGGAAGAATATGCCAAGATCATGACGTCATCCCAGGAGATTCTTGACATAATAAAGGAAATCGGGGCAGGAGATTATTCCCAGCCTAAGGCCGTATATGAGGTAAAGTTGTCAGAAGCTTCTGCGGAGATGCTCTTTAGCTCTTTTGGCGGCTCTATGGATGCGCTATCCCAGGAACTGAAAGGGGAACTGCTGTATCGCATGACTTCTTCGATTCCTACCATGTTCAGCGCTATGGCCGGGGCTGAGACTTTGGCTGCCATAAGCCTGATTACGGCTGACGATTATTTTATTGAGGAGAGCGTATCAGGGAATCTGCTGTATTTTTATTTCTATGACAGCGAATGCTGCGGGGCAGTGGTTTTTTCCGGCCATGAGGACGGGATTGTCTCCGCTAAGGGCGCCATGATTAAGAACGAGGCCCTGAGGCAGGTTTCGGATTTAGAGGAGATAACCCAGTGGCTGGCGGAGAATGCAGGACTTATGGGAGTCGAGATTAAAGAAGTTTCTCCATAGTATTTTTGCTCATATTTTCCGCTTATCTGGGCATGATAAGAGCAGGCTGTAAGCCCAAAATCATGTTCAGGAGGAAATTATCATGACAAAACTGGATTGCAATGTAACAAACTGTCTCCATAACTCTGACAACCGCTGCTGTAAACAGGCCATTATCGTAGATGGAAGCAAGGCCAAGGACTGCTGTGAGACATGCTGCGGAAGCTTTGACGAGAACAAGGACGGTGCCTTCCACAACCTGTTTAAGACGCCGGAGAGCCGTCTGGAGATTGACTGCGAGGCCGTGAACTGCGTTTACAACAAGGACCGCCACTGCGAGGCGGAGCACATCGGTATCGCCGGAGATGGCGCCTCCGATGCCAGCCATACGGAGTGCGCTACCTTTAAGATGCGGTAAGGCGGAGGCCAAAGACATCAATGAGGCGGGCCGAGGCCGGAGGGTTTTTCCCAGAGGAAATCGTCCGGCTCCGGCCCAAAAGGAATCATTACGAAATTTTTCCCGTTTGATCCATATTTTCGTTTGACAAAACCGGGAAAATATAGTAGACTGGATAAGGTTATGAAAATAATCCATAGGAAAGCAGGTTATCCGCCTCACCTCGGCACGAGCAAGTGACCCGGGTTCATATTTGAGATGCATAGCAGGGATGCTGTGTCCTTAGATTGGCGGATAGATGATTCTATCTGCTTTTTTATTCCTGAAAGGCGCCGGAGAATGGGGGGAGCCTTTTGGAGATGCCGATTCCCATAACACATCACATATGGAGGTGCACGACAATTAGCGAGTTAATGATTAACGAACAGATCAGAGACAGGGAGGTTCGTCTGATCGGTGAAGACGGAGAACAGCTGGGCATTATGTCCTCGAGAGAGGCCTTGCAGCTTGCCAGGGATGCAGAACTGGACCTGGTCAAGATTGCTCCGACGGCAAAGCCGCCAGTTTGTAAGATTATCGATTACGGCAAGTATCGTTATGAATTGGCGCGGAAAGAGAAGGAAGCTAAGAAGAAGCAGAAAGTGATTGAGGTAAAGGAAGTTCGTTTATCTCCCAACATCGATACCAATGACTTGAATACCAAGACCAATGCGGCGCGCAAGTTTTTGGAAAAGGGCGACAAGGTAAAGGTGACACTGCGCTTCAGAGGTCGTGAGATGGCACATATGTCAAAGTCCAAGTATATTCTGGATGATTTTGCAGGTGCATTGTCCGATATTGCGGTGATTGACAAGCCATCTAAAGTGGAAGGAAGAAGCATGGTAATGTTTTTAACTGCAAAACGTTAAAATAGAAGCAGACAATAACCATCAAGGAGGAAATTACAATGCCTAAAATGAAAACAAGCAGAGCAGCTGCAAAGCGTTTCAAAAAAACCGGAACCGGAAAGTTAGTAAGAAACAAAGCTTACAAATCTCACATCTTAACTAAGAAATCTGCTAAGAGAAAAAGGAATCTTAGAAAAGATATTGTTACCGATGCAACCAACGCAAAAGTAATGAAGAAGATTTTACCATACTTATAAGATTTCGGAAGTTTAGAAGGAGGAAGAAGCAATGGCAAGAGTAAAAGGCGGCATGAACGCCAGAAAGAAACATAATAGAGTTTTAAAGATGGCTAAGGGCTACAGAGGCGCCCGTTCCAAACAGTACAGAGTGGCAAAACAGTCTGTTATGAGAGCTTTGGCAAGTTCCTATGCAGGAAGGAAGCAGAGAAAGAGACAGTTCAGACAGCTGTGGATCGCCCGTATCAATGCGGCAGCCCGTATTAACGGATTGTCCTACAGCAAGTTTATGTATGGCTTGAAGCTGGCTGGCGTTGAGATGAACAGAAAAGTATTGTCCGACATGGCGATTAATGACGCCGAAGGCTTTGCAAAGCTGGCAGAGCTGGCAAAAGAGAAGATTGCTTAATAGATAAAGCAGAGATAAGATAGACTCTTGTCTCTGCTTTTTCTTCGGCAAAAGGTGTAAAAACATAAATTAATGAAATAAAAAAACTCCCTGAGTTGGACTCGAACCAACGACACTGCGGTTAACAGCCGCATGCTCTACCGACTGAGCTATCAAGGAATATTTACAATAATTTATTATACTAGCGTATTGTAAAATGTCAAGGGGAAAATAAAAAATAAAAAAAATAAAAAAGTAGTTGCCTAAATGACAAATCTGTGGTATAGTATAAAACGTTCGCGGGAGTGCTGGAATTGGCAGACAGGCAAGACTAAGGATCTTGTGGGTGTATGCTCGTGTGGGTTCAAGTCCCATCTCCCGCAGATGCAG
>JAAWHU010000163.1 GCA_022796015.1 Hungatella sp.
GTTTAAGAAGAAAATCCCGGTAGTCCTGGGAGGGGGAATCAGCAGCAGGGAACTGTCCAGCCAGGCATTTGCCCTGGGGGTACAGAGTCTTGGCCAGTACTCGGAAAGGTAGTTATGGCCGCCTTCTTTGGCATAGTCCTCTCCATGGACTCTGCCGCCTTCACAAAATACGGCCTTCTTATGTTCCTCTTCCCTGTCCAGGGTATGGAGCAGGGATTTTCCAAACTGTACATAATTCAGCCGGATACCAGCCATTTGTGCGATGGTGGCAGGCAAATCCACAAGCTCCGCCAGGACGCCGCTGACTCTCGGCAGTACGGGGAAGCCGGAGGAAGGCTTTATAATCAGAGGTACATTAGAAACAGGATTTTCAAATGTATTCTGGGCCTTCTCCACAATCCCGTAATCTCCCGTATAGTCTCCATGATCCGAGAAAAAAATAATGTTGGTGTCATCGTAGAGATTTTTTTCCTTTAATTTGTCTACGATCATGCCGAAGTGGGAGTCCAGCCTGGATACCATGGCATAGTATACGGCTTTCAGTTCCCGGTACATGGCTTCGGTCCATGAGCCCAGATTCTGTTTTTCTCTGATGCCGTGGAGCATAGACGGCTTTCCCTTGAGAGTCTCCACGTCAGGCCTTCTTTCCTCAATGAAGCTTCTGTCTATAGAGCTGAACCAGGGTTCCTCGCAGCGGTAAGGGGGGTGGGGGAATTGAAGGGAAATATACAGGCAGAAGGGCTGCTCATCGTCTATTTTATCTAAGATCTCCAAAGCCCGGTTTATGCACAGCCAGTCCAGTTCCCCGTGAGCCTCCTGGCTGCTTATTTCCCCTTGATAAAAGGAATAATAGTAGGGGTCCGCCATAACCTCCTCCCGGGGAATGGTTTCATGATGTTCCAGCTCCGTAAAGCTCACATACCGTTTACCCTCAAAATATTCATGGCAGCACCGCTTGATAAGTTCCGGTTTTTTGGAAGAATAGATATCGTTTCTTCCCAGCCAGTAGACGGCATACCCGTTTTCCTTCAATGATTCCAAGATGGTCTTGTCATCCTCCTCCAGAAGATAATGCATGGTTCGGTGTCCCTTGGTATGAGGGTACATTCCTGTCAGAAAGCTGCACCTTGAGGGCACGCATACCGGATTCTGACAATATGCGTTGCGGTAGGAGACTCCTTCTTTGGCCAGACGGTCAATATTGGGTGTTTTAGCTGCCCTGCAGCCGTTGATTCCTATGGCGTCGCTTCTTAACTGGTCGCCTAAAAACATGACAATATTTGGTTTCTTCATAAGTTTAGTTGGCCTCCTTTCTTTCTTCCTTCAGTTTCTGGTTGTCATATGCTTTCATAAAGGGAATGTAGATGATCACATCAAGGATAAGGAGGATCAGCCACATAAGGGGGGCCTTCCAGTCCATGGTGCCAAGATACAAAGCAAGGGGGCTGGGCAGTACCCAGGGCACATTGATATATACTTTTCCCACAATATTCAGGCTCATGCACAGATATGTCACAACGCTGTTGAGCAGGGGGCATAAAATGAAGGGCGCCATCAAATAGGAATTCAGTACAGTGGGAAGTCCGAATATAATGGGTTCATTGATGTTAAACAAGGTAGGAAAGCCGCCAAGCCTGATAATCGTCTTCACGTGAACGGATCTGGCTGTCAGCAGAGCCGCAATTACCAGGGCCATAGCGGCTCCGGCGCCGCCGTAGTTTGCCGCAAAATTGTTCCAGCCTGTTACCATAACGGAGGTCATCTCTGCGCCCTCAGCCTTTGCCGCGGCATTGGCTGCCAGATTCATCAAAAAGATAGGCGTCATAATGGAATTGCAGATATTTCCTCCGTGGATACCGAAGGCCCACAGCCCGTTCATGAGCAAGGCATAGATCACAGCAGCTCCAAGGGAATCGGATGTGCTTAAAAGCGGCTTCATAATATCTAAAATCAGCTGGGGCAGCAAAGCGCCTGTCAGTTTTTGACATCCATAGGATACAACATAAAAGATCAGGATGTTTAAAACAATGGGAATCAGGGCCTCAAAGGGGGCCGCCACATTGCTTGGAACAGAATCGGGAAGATGAATCTTAACATTCTTTTTAATAAGTAAATGGCTGATCTCTACGGTCAGGCATGGGATGATGATGGCGGTAAAGAGCCCTTTGGCATCTAAAAATTTTGAAGGGATGGCACTTACTTCACCGTAGAGACCCAGGGGAGCAGCCACCATAACAAATACTAAGACCGATGTTACACAGCTCATAACCTGATCCATTTGGTAGCTTCCGGCCAGAAGATAGGTAATAGAAAGTAATACATACAGAGACAGCAGCCCTAAGGTTAAGTTGTTCACCATAGTACCGAACCCGCCCAAAGCCATAGACAGGCTCTGCCATCCTGATAAAACTTTTCCCAAAACCGAGGAAGCCCTTACGGATTCCAGAGTCGGAGCGCTTGTAAGCAGGGTGGTAAATCCTCCGATGATCGTCAGAGGAATCGCTACGGTCAGAC
>JAAWHU010000059.1 GCA_022796015.1 Hungatella sp.
GCATTCCAATGAGCCCAGGAAAGCAGAACCCAGTCGGGGTTCATCCCTCCTGTGTTCTATGGTCTCATTTTCATGGTGCAAATGTCTTTTCCTGTAATATATGGTCAGAATATTCAGCCAAGTTTTGAGTTTCCCAAATGCACAAAAACCACCGCTAGAGAAAGGAGTGAACCAAAGAATGGAAGGCCGAAGTCGTAAGATGAAAGCAGAATCAGCATATCATGAACGCCTGGCAGGGAAGGCGGATTTTGCGGGATGTCCCCATTCTGCCCTCACTGCCTTTTTAGGAGACCGTCCGTCTTAGGGGGGACCTTGTTTCTTTTTGCGTTTATGACAGCCATTTTCTGCGTAGGGTCAGAGGATGGCTGTTTTGTATTTCAATGACAGCTGTTGATTCCTGCTTTCATCTGACTGCAATTACCTGGCTGATTTCAGCAGGTGAAAGGAGAATAGAATGGGACAGAATCAATTAAAGACAATGAAGGAGCTTATGGATGTCAGGGATTTCCGCAGATTAAAGGAATGTCTGGTACAGCTTCAGGAAGCAGATATTGCCGAATTTATGGAAGAGCTTGCAGGGGAGAAGACGGTCATGGTTTTTCGCATGCTTCCCAAGGAGCTGGCAACCGATGTGTTTGCCTTTCTTCCGGCAGAGAAGCAGCAGGAGATTATTGACAGCATTACGGACGCAGAGCTGCAGACCGTCATAGAGGACTTGTTTGTAGACGATGCGGTGGATATGCTTGAGGAGTTTCCGGCCAATGTGGTAAAAAGGGTTCTTGGCAATGCAAAGCCGGATACCAGAAAGCAGATCAATCTGTTTTTGCAGTACCCGGAGAACAGTGCCGGAAGCATTATGACTGCGGAGTACATGGGGCTGAAAAAGAACATGACGGTAAAGGAGGCATTTGCCTATATCCGCCGCAACGGAGTGGACAAGGAGACCATTTACACCTGCTATGTTATGGATCATAAGAGAATGCTGGAAGGCGTGGTGACAGTGAAGGAACTGCTTATGAACCCTTACGAGGCCCGCCTTGAGGACATTATGGATTCTCATGTGATTAAGGCTGTCACCACAGAGGATCAGGAGCAGGTGGCGGAAAAATTTACCAAATATGACTTGTTAAGTCTTCCCGTGGTGGATGGGGAGAACCGTCTGGTGGGGATTGTGACCGTAGACGATATTGTGGATGTTATGGAGCAGGAGGCCACAGAGGATTTCGAGAAGATGGCGGCCATGGTTCCCAGTGAGAAGCCCTATCTGAAGACAAGCGTCTTTACCCTTGCAGGCAATCGGATCATGTGGCTGTTGATTCTTATGGTCAGCAGTATGATTACAGGAGGAATCTTAGGGCGGTATGAGAATACCTTTGCCGTGATCCCTCTGTTGGTGACCTTTATTCCAATGCTTACGGACACCGGAGGCAATGCAGGCAGCCAGAGCAGCACCCTGATTATTCGGGGAATGGCCGTGGGGGAGATCGAAGTTTCCGATCTGTTTAAGGTTTTGTGGAAGGAACTGAGGGTAGGCATGGTGGTGGGGGTGATTCTGGGTGTGGTCAATTATATCCAGCTGATTATCCGCTTTCCAGGCAGCGAGCAGATCTGCCTCACGGTGGTCCTGAGCCTGTTTGCCACAGTAATTTTGGCAAAGACCGTAGGAAGCATCCTTCCCATGGCCGCCAGAATGCTGAGACTTGACCCGGCTATTATGGCGGCTCCCCTCATTACCACCATTGTAGATGGATTCAGTCTGGTAATTTATTTTCAGATTGCTTCCAGGCTTTTAGGGCTGGCATGAAATGAATGGGGCCAGGCTTGAAATTACCGCAGTTTGATAGTATAATGTTGAAGACAAAAGAAGAGGAGCACACAGATTATGAACAGTCAACATAAAGTAAGAACAAGATATGCGCCAAGCCCTACAGGGAGAATGCATGTAGGCAACCTGAGGACAGCGCTCTATGCGTACCTTATCGCCAAGCATGAGGGGGGAGATTTCCTTCTGCGCATCGAGGACACGGACCAGGAGCGCTATGTGGAAGGGGCCACGGAGATTATCTACCGCACCCTGGAGAAGACGGGACTGCTCCATGATGAGGGCCCGGACAAAGATGGGGGAGTGGGCCCCTATGTTCAGAGTGAACGCCAGGCGGCAGGCATCTATCTGGAGTATGCCAAAAAGCTGGTGGAAAAGGGGGAGGCATACTACTGCTTCTGTACCCAGGAGCGTCTGAATTCTTTAAAGAAGACCGTGAACGGTGAGGAGATCATGACCTATGACAAGCACTGCCTTCATCTGACCAAGGAGGAGATCGAGGCCAACCTTGCGGCAGGCCTTCCCTACGTGATCCGACAGAATAACCCCACAGAGGGCACTACCACCTTCCACGACGAGATCTACGGCGATATTACGGTGGATAATTCCGAATTGGACGATATGGTGCTGATCAAATCCGACGGATATCCCACCTACAACTTTGCCAATGTGGTGGACGACCATCTTATGGGCATCAGCCACGTGGTGCGGGGCAACGAATATCTGTCCTCGTCCCCCAAGTACAACCGTCTTTACGACGCCTTCGGCTGGGAGGTGCCGGTGTATGTCCACTGCCCGCTTATTACCAATGAGGAGCACAAGAAGCTGAGCAAGAGAAGCGGCCATTCTTCCTATGAGGATTTGATAGAACAAGGCTTTGTGTCTGAGGCTGTAGTCAACTATGTGGCTCTCTTAGGATGGTCTCCGGAGGATAACCGGGAGATTTTTTCCTTGGAGGAATTGGTGAAAGCCTTTGATTACCGCCATATGAGCAAATCTCCGGCCGTATTTGACGTGACCAAATTAAAATGGATGAACGGCGAATATTTAAAATCCATGGACGCTGACAAGTTCTATGACATGGCAGAGCCCTATCTCAGAGAGGTGATCAAAAAGGATCTGGATCTTAAGAAGATTGCCGCCATGGTAAAGACCAGGATTGAGGTGCTGCCTGATATTGCCGGCCATGTTGATTTCTTTGAGGCTCTGCCGGAGTACGATACGTCCATGTATGTCCATAAGAAGATGAAGTCCACCAAGGAGACTTCCCTGGATGTTCTTGGGGATGTCCTGCCCCTTCTGGAGGCTGCAGACGATTACTCCAACGACGCCCTTTATGAGATTCTGGCCAAATACGTATCGGATAAGGGATACAAGACAGGCTATGTTATGTGGCCCATCCGCACGGCCCTGTCCGGCAAGCAGATGACTCCTGCAGGGGCCACGGAGATCATGGAGGTTCTGGGGAAGGAAGAGTCTTTAAAGAGAATCCGGGAAGGAATCAGGCTGTTAAGCCAGTGACAGGATTACAGGGACGAAAGGCCTGAGGAAGGTCTTCGTCCCTGAATGTTTCCATGGAGAGTACAGCCCGAATCGAAGAAGAGGGAGCATCAAAATGTCAAAAAAACAGATTAAAATGAAGCCCGGAAAAGGGCAGTCGGCTCTGGGGCTTGGCGTGGGGATTGTCATGTGCCTCATAGGCCTGTTTGTGGCGGTTCCCGCCATGGGGGCCTTCGGCCTTCTGTGGACCATCATTGCACTGATTATTACGGTGTTTCATGGGATGAATGTATTTACGGACAAAGGAATTCCCACCCATGAGATCACCATTGAGGAAGAGGAGAAGACGGAGCCGAGGGAGACTGCTTTTAAGAAGGAGTTAAGCACGGCATCACGGCTTGAGGAGGCAAAGGCGCTGTACGAGGCAGGGCTTATTACTTCCGACGAGTATGAGGCCAAAAGAAAACAGATACTGGAGGAATTGTAGCAAATGGCATTTAATCCATCCCAGATGGAGGCGGTTCATCACATGGGCGGGCCCATGATGGTCCTTGCAGGGCCGGGATCCGGAAAGACCACGGTTATCACCCACAGAACCAAGAACCTGATTGAGGAGGGCATAGAGCCTGGCAGCATTCTGGTGATCACCTTCACCAGGGCGGCGGCAAGAGAGATGCAGGAGCGGTTTGAAGCCCTTATGGAGGGGAAGAGCGTCAGGGTCAGCTTCGGCACCTTCCACTCCGTGTTTTTTACCATACTAAAATATGCATACCGGTATCAGCCATCAGATATTGTGCGGGAGGATCAAAGGCAGCGCTGCATCCGGGAGATGTTAGAGGAGTATGACCTTGAGATCGAGGATGAGCATGAATTTGTGCCTGCCATCTTAAGTGAGATCAGCTTTGTGAAAAGCGAGATGATATCCCTGGATCATTATTACTCCCGGAACTGTTCGGAGTCCGTGTTTAAGAAGCTGTACCAGGGGTATGAGGATCATATGCGCAGAGCCGGGCTTCTGGACTTTGACGATATGCTTGTGATGTGCCATGAACTGTTCTGCCAGAGAAAAGACATTCTTAAGGCGTGGCAGAATAAATTCCGCTACATTCTTATTGATGAATTTCAGGATATTAACAAGGTTCAGTATGAGATCGTAAAAATGCTGGCTCTTCCCCACAACAACCTGTTTATCGTGGGGGACGACGACCAGTCCGTGTACCGCTTTAGAGGCGCCAAGCCGGAGATCATGCTGGGTTTTACCAAGGATTATCCTGACGCGAAGACCGTACTTTTGGGAACCAATTACCGCTCCACCCGGCAGATCGTGGACACGGCCTCGGCTCTCATCAGCCGCAATACAAAGAGATACGAGAAAAAGCTGACTGCCTTCAGGGGAGATGGGAAGCCTGTAGTGACCTGTATGAGCAAGGACCCTCAGGAGGAGACCATTCGGATTGTGGAGGAGCTTCGGGATTATGGAGAGGCCGGATATTGTCTGGAGGATATAGCAGTTTTGTACCGCACCAACATCAATCCCAGGCTTCTTATGGAGAAGCTTATGGAGTACAACATTCCCTTTACCGTGAAGGACTCCCTTCCCAACCTGTATGAGCACTGGATCAGCCGGAACGTGCTGGCCTACATTCAGGCGGCAGGAGGGAATCTGAACCGAGGCAATATTCTGCAGATTATGAACCGCCCCAACCGGTATATCAGCCGGGATGCCTTGGAGGACAGTGTGGTATCCTGGAATAAGGTAAAGTCCTTTTATCAGGACAAGGGCTGGATGGTGGAGCGGGTGGAACAGCTGGAGTATGATCTTGAGATGATAAAAGCCATGGCCCCTGTTGCGGCAGTCAACTACATCCGCAAGGCCGTAGGCTATGACGATTACATCAAGGAGTATGCCCAGTTCAGGCGCATGAAGCCGGAGGAGCTTCTGGAGATACTGGATCAGCTAAAGGAGAGCGCCGCAGGCTTCAAGACCATGGAATCCTGGTTTAACCATATGGAGGAGTACAAGAAGCGGCTGAGGGAGCAATTCCAGGCCCAGAAGACGTCGCCGAAGGGAGTCTCCCTTATGACCATGCACAGCTCCAAGGGCCTGGAATTTAAGATTGTCTACATACTGGACGCCAACGAGGGGATCACCCCTCACCGAAAGGCTGTGCTGGACGCGGACTTAGAGGAGGAGCGCCGCATGTTCTACGTGGCCATGACCAGGGCCAAGGAGCGGCTCCATGTGTGCTACGCAGGGGAGCGCTATGGGAAGAAGCAGGAGAAGTCACGGTTTATCGAGGAGTATTTGGGAAGATAATATTGTCAGAATATTCGGCTAAGTTGTGAGTTCCCCTATGATCCAACATAGGAAACCGGGGAAGGAGAACATCTATGGAGCATGGAATGGTGCACATCTACTGCGGGGATGGGAAGGGGAAGACGACGGCTGCTTTGGGGCTGGCCTTAAGGGCGGCAGGAAGGAAGAAAAAGGTTCTCATGGCCAGATTCTTAAAACATGACGATTCCGGGGAAGTCCTGGCCTTAAAGGAAGTTCCGGGCATCATCCTGAAGCCCTGCAGGAAATGCTTTGGCTTCGTTTCTCAGATGACAGAGAAGGAGAAGGAGGAGGCAAAGGAATATTACGGGGAGCTGTTTCGGGATACATGGAGAGAAGCGGCAGAGGAAGGGTATGATCTGGTCATACTGGACGAGATTATGGCGGCCTGCCGTTACGGCTTTGTGCCGAAGGAAGCGCTTATGGAAGCTCTGAAGGGGAGGCCGGAGGGCCTTGAGGTGGTACTGACGGGAAGAGACCCTTCAGAGGAGCTGGTGAGACTGGCAGATTATGTGTCGGAAATCTGCAAAAAGAAACACCCCTACGACAGGGGGGTGAAGGCAAGGGAGGGAGTGGAATATTAGACGGAATCGCAGAGCATACAGGCGGCTCCGGGAATTTTCGGCATCCTTCAGGATAAAAGCCTTGCGTTTTGGGCCCCGGTCTGATAAAGTCAAGGTTGAGAGAATATTCCGCTTACAAAAACAAAAAGAAAGGATATGGGATTATGGCAACGGATAATATGGAACCCCAGGAGGAAATGACAGTCACTTTGACTATGGATGATGGCAGTGAGGTGGAGTGTGTGGTCCTCACGATCTTTGAGGCCGATGGGAGAGATTATATTGCTCTGCTTCCCATGGACAGCGCCCAGGCCGACGAGGGGGAGGTCTATCTGTACCGCTACTTCGAGCCGGAGGATGGGGAACCGACTCTGGGCAATATTGAGAGCGACGAGGAGTATGAGATTGTGGCAGATGCCTTTGACGAGCTTTTAGATGCCCAGGAATACGACGAACTCATCGGAGAGGACGAACTGGAAGAGCTGGAATAGGGAGAGGCAAGGCTGTGGATCCTTAGGACGACATGCGGTCAAGATACTCAAGAAGAAC
Organism: Hungatella sp.; assembly: GCA_022796015.1. Classification (GTDB taxonomy): domain Bacteria; phylum Bacillota; class Clostridia; order Lachnospirales; family Lachnospiraceae; genus UBA3402. The sequence goes on from JAAWHU010000059.1 coordinate 6,770, forward strand.
ATCATCGGGTATCACTTCAGGCATTCGCCCCAGAATGGGATCTGCAGCCTTTCTGGCTTTTAAGAGAGCTTCATTGAGAATCTGCGTATCTATAAAATGTTCAAATCTGCTGATCATAATATAATCCGGAATTTCTTCATAGGAGATAGTGGGAAACAGTCCCTGTTCTTTGCCTAAAACCAAGGTTTTTTCGTAGCTGCGGGGCACATATTGTTCATAGAGGAGAAAGAGGTCGTCGTCGGCCGGGAATCCATAGGCTTCGGCCAATTCATAGAGGCAGAACCGGGGACTGCCCGTTGACCCAGGAAGGGCGATATCCTGGGCTAAGGAGTCAAGATAAAACCGGCGGTATCTTCCCCCCAAGAGATACCTGTTGGTCACCCGCGCGGAGAGGGCTGCTTTTAAAAGCAGGTCATTGCCGGAGGTTCTGGCGTCACACTGGCATGTAATATAGTCGGAAAGAGCGCCGAGAATCAGGCCGGCCAGGTGCTGCTTGGAATGGAAGAAATGGTTGGTCAGGCCCAGACTTACCTGGGCCTGATCGGAGATGGCGCGGATGGTCGCAGACTCATAGCCCTGTTCAAGAAACAGGTTGTGGGCTATGAGGAAAATATCCTGGTATTTTTCACGGTTTTTCATAGGCAGTTCCTTTCAAAGATGGCGGGCTCTTTTTCCACGGTTCCCCAGCCGGCTGAACCAGTGGAAGTAAATGATAAACAGGATCGTTGTTATGGACCAGGTCAGGGGATAGCTGAACACGACGGTGGTAATATCCCGCTTCAGGGGCACTGCCACGACGATCCACAATACCCTGAGGGCGCATACTCCCAGCATAATCAGGATCATGGGGATCCAGGAATCGCCGATGCCTCTCAAAGCCCCGGAATAGATCTCGATGGTCACATAGGTAATAAAGGTGGGCACCAGAAACTTAAGAATCTCCATGCCTCTTTCCAGAACAGAGGCGTCGGAGGTAAAGATCTGGAAAATATAAAACCCGAAGTGATACAAAAAGAGGGATAAAAAGACGGAGGAAGCCAGGGTCATGGCCAGGCATTGGCGGATTCCCTTTTTCACCCGGTCCATTTTCCCTGCCCCGTAATTCTGCCCTACAAAGGTGGTGACCGAGATTCCGAAGGCATTAATGATCATCCAAAATACGCTGTCGATTTTCCCGTATGCCGTCCAGGCGGCAATGGTATCGGTGCCCAGGCTGTTGACACCGGACTGGATGATTACATTGGATACGGAATACATGACGGACTGGAGGCCGGCCGGCAGGCCGATGCGGATAATCCGGTTCAGCATACGTCTGTCCAGCCTGATGCGTGAGAACACCAGCCGGTACATTTCCCGGGTTCGTGTCAGCACCAGAACCACAAAAACAGCGCTGGCAGTCTGAGACAGAATGGTGGCGATGGCGGCGCCCGCCACGCCCATGCGCAGATATACTACCAGAACGATGTCAAGTATAATATTGGTGACACAGCCGGTAATCAAAAAGAAGAGGGGACGCTTGGAGTCTCCTGCTGCCCGCAGGATGCCGGAGCCCATGTTGTAGATCAGGTTGGGTATGGTTCCCAAAAAAAAGATCCGCATATAGAGTATGGCATACTCCAGAATATCCTCGGGAGTGCCCATAGCAGCCAGGGCGAGAGGGGCAAAGGTAATGCCCACGGCCATAATGCCGGTTCCGCACAAAAGGGAGAAGGCTATGGAGGTATGTACGGCGAATCCCACCTTGTCCTCCCTTTTGGCGCCGAAAAACTGGGAGATGATAACCGTGGCGCCGGAGGAAAGACCTACAAAAAAGCCTACCAGCAGATTAATCAAGGTTCCGGTAGGCCCTCCCACGGCGGCCAGGGCTTCTTTTCCCACAAACCGCCCTACCACGATGGCATCCACAGTGTTATATAATTGCTGAAAAAACGTTCCGAACAGTATGGGAAAGAAAAACAGCAGCAGCTGCTGCCAGATAACTCCCTCTGTAATCTGATTCTGCGTATGAGAAGTTTCGGGATGATTTGTCTTTTGTTCCATAAAATACCATTGCCTCCTCGCTCATCTGTGCCGGCTGATTTGTTGATATGTAATGGATACTATAACACAGGTAATCGGGGAAAACAACCGTCTAATTTCTTACTTTTGCTTTTTCCAGAGCCCGGTCTACGGCGCCGATTAAGGCCTGGGAGGTATACCGTGTTTCCATGGAATAGGAGAGGTTCTGGGTAGACTGGTTTTCTACAATTTGCTGGGCCAGATCATCCATGACAGGCTGCATAAGGGGATACATGGTAGTGATGGATTCGTCTAAGGAGATCAGGCATACAGACTGAATCCGGTCTGCGTCCACGGCCACCTCCACATTCAGATTCTGACTGCCGAGGGTGATGGAGGAGGTGTAGACTCCGGGAACAAAGGAGGCGGACTGGGCCGGAGCCTGGGCATCCTGCTTTGGCCGGAACATAATCAGGAATAAGGTGATGAGAACCACTGCAAGGCCGAGAAATACGGCGGTGTAGATCAGTTCTTTCATTCTGAGAACTACAATTTTGGTTTTTGAACTCATAAGGAACCTCCGGGGATTGTAATGCAACATGATTTGTTATAGTGTATTGTGGGAAAAAGGGAAATATGATTGTTTTGTTACCGCTTACAGGCTTTTATCAATACTGGAAATATAAACCCTTGTGTAGTATAATCAGTTCTTAAGAGAGCAAATGATCATGAAAGGAGATTGTTATGTCTGATTTGTCAACATCATTTCCAAGGGATGCAGATGGTTCTGACTTAAATGACGATACGGAGGAGTTTGCCAAAGAGCTGCTGGATTACAAAACCGAGCACATCAGGGAGGAGGCAGAGGCCGGTGATGACAAAGCCCAGGACAGGCTGGGAGACTGTTATAAACACGGCTGGTATGTGAGGCAGGATTATGCCAAGGCCGTAGAATGGTACAAAAAGTCTGCTGCCCAGGGCAATGCCGCCGCACAGAGGAGCCTGGGCTATTGCTACAATTACGGAGAGGGCGTGGAGAAGGACGAGAAGCAGGCAGTCTACTGGTATGAGAAGTCTGCCCATGGCGGCGATATAGACGCTATGCGCAATCTGGGAAACTGTTACTACTACGCTGTAGGCGTAAAGCAGGATTATAAAAAAGCGGTCTACTGGTATGAGAAGGCGGCAGAGCTTGGCCATCCCCATGGGCAGAACAGCCTGGGGGTGTGCTATAACCAGGGAAAGGGCGTGGCACAGGATTTTGAGAAGGCCGTGGAGTGGTACCAAAAAGCCGCCTGCCAGGGGGATGAGATGGCCATGTATAATCTGGCAAACTGCTACAGCTCCGGCCAGGGGGTGGAGCAGAGTGATGAAAAGGCGTTTCTGTATTATGAAAAGGCAGCCCAGCTGGGGCATGTGCCGGCACAGCAGAGCTTAGGACTCTGTTATTACAACGGAGAGGGGACGCCAATCAATGATTCTCAGGCATTTCTGTGGTTTAAAAGGGCAGCCGGCCAGGGCAATGCATCGGCCCAGTACAGCATAGGGCTCTGCTATGAACGCGGCAGAGGTACAGGCAGAGAGCCGGACCCGGAGACTGCTGTGGAATGGTATCAGAAAGCAGCCGGCCAGGGGGACGCCTACGCCCAGTATGCCTTGGGGCTGTGCTATGAACACGGTGAAGGGGTAATGAAAGACTGCCGGACAGCCGCAGGGTGGTATGGGAAAGCGGCTGACCAGGGACATGCCGATGCTCAGTACGCCATGGGCGTCTGTTATGAATACGGCCAGGGAGTAAAGCAGGATTATCAGGCCGCCCTTCTGTGGTACGAAAAAGCCGCGGCTCAGGAGCAGGAGGATGCCCAGTACAATCTGGGTGTCTTTTATGAGCAGGGCTGGGGAGTAAAACAGAGTGATAAGACAGCCGCGGGGTGGTACCGAAAGGCAGCGGCCGGAGGCAATGCCAATGCCCAGTACAACCTCGGTATTTTCCTGCAGGAAGGCAGAGGAATCAAGAGGGATTACAAGCAGGCGGCACAATGGTTTCGGAAAGCAGCCGACCAGGGACATGCCGAGGCCGGGTATTGTATGGGATGGTGCTATGAGAACGGAAAGGGCGTGGAGCAGGATGATCTGACCGCAGTCGTGTGGTATGAAAAAGCCGCTAAACAGGGAGACGCAGATTCCCAATACATCATGGGGCTCCTGTGCCAAAATGGGCAGGGGGTGGCCAAGGATATGGCTCAGGCTCTGGAATGGTTCGGCAAAGCAGCCGACCAGGGACACGCCCAAGCCCAGGATACTTTGGGGCTTTTCTATTTTAAAGGAGAATTTGTGCCCCAGGATCAAAGCCGGGCAGCAGAGTGGTTTCATAAAGCAGCCCAACAAGGCAATGTAGATTCCCAGCGCAATTTAGGCTGCTGCTATGCCTATGGATACGGTGTGGAGAAGGATGAGCGTCAGGCAGCGTCATGGTATCTGAAGGCGGCAAATGAAGGAGATGCCAGCGCCCAGTACAATGTGGGATGCTTCTATCAGATGGGATTCGGCGTGGCCCAGGATCCGGTAAAGGCATTATCCTGGTTTAAAAAATCCGCGGCCCAGGGCAATTCCTATGCTCAGACGATCCTGCAGAGGCTGGGGTATTAGTAGACAGCCTTTAACGGATAAACAAAGAAAGAAAAGAGGTCTTCCATGTCCCTTCAATTTATAATAGGAAGTTCCGGCGCCGGCAAGACCCGGCGCCTGTATGAAGATTTGATCAGACAATCCATAGAGGAGCCGGATCTCCAGTATATTGCCATTGTTCCGGAACAGTTTACCATGCAGACCCAGAAGGAGATGGTCACCATGCATCCGGATCACGGAACCATGAATATAGACATTGTCAGCTTTCAGCGCCTGGCATACAGGATCTTTGAGGAGCTGGCAGTGGAGCACCTGGAGGTTCTTGACGATATGGGCAAATCCATGGTGCTGAGAAAGGTAGCCTCCGGGGAGAGGAAGAATCTGAACCTGTTTTCCGGACATTTGAATCAGGCTGGTTTTATCAGCCAGTTAAAATCCATGCTGTCGGAGCTCTATCAGTACGGCGTAAGGCCGGACATGCTGAGAACCATTAAGGAAGAGACGAAAAGCCCGCTTTTAAAGGAAAAGCTAAGGGATCTTCTGGTGATCTATGAGGCGTTTCAGAGGGAGATCTCAAGGCGGTACATAACTACGGAGGAAATCCTGGACGTACTGTGCCGGGTGCTCCCGGATTCCCGCCTTATAAAAAACAGTATCATTACCCTGGATGGATATACGGGATTTACGCCGGTGCAGTACCGGCTTTTAGAGCTTTTTATGATCCATGGAAGAAAGGTGATTGTGACGGTCACTGTGGATCCCAAGGAGAATCCCTATAAGCCTGCCAGGCTCCAGAACCTGTTTTACATGAGTAAGGAGATGGTGTGCCGCCTTAATAACCTTGGACAGAAGCACTCCATAACCAGGGACAAGGATATTCTTCTGGATTTGGCAGAGACGGGAGGTGGAAGATTCGCCCACAGCCCGGCCATTGCATTTGCGGAGAAGCATTTGTACCGGTTTACCTCCGCCAGGTATGACCAGGAGGTGAGGGAGTTAGAGCTTGTGGAGGCGTCAGTCCCCAGCCGGGAGACAGAGGAGGTGGCGGCCAGGATCCATGATCTTGTTCAGAACCACCATATCCGCTACCGGGAGATCGCAGTGATAACAGGAGACTTGTCGGGATATGGCTATGAGATCGCCAACCGCTTTCAGGCCGAGGGGATCCCTTATTTTATGGATGACAAAAAAAGTATTATGGAAAATGTCATGGTGGAATTCATCCGGGCGGCCCTGGAGACGGTGAGAAAGGATTTTGACTATGAAAGCATATTCCGCTTTTTAAAGACAGGCCTGGTGTCCAAAGAACGGGAAAAGATTGACCGGATGGAAAATTATGTGGCGGCCATGGGAATCCGGGGATATCAGAGATGGAAGGAAGAATGGGAGCACACCTACCGGGGAGGAAAGGATATAAACCTTCTGGAGCTAAACGAGTTCCGCCGGGAGGTGGTGTCCAAGCTGGAATGCCTGAAAGAAGCCATGGGACATAAGGAGAAGAATATAAGGAGCATGACTGCGGCGGTGGTGGCCTGTCTGGAGGAATGCCAGGTCCAAAGGCAGCTGGAGGCATATAGGGAGTACTTTGAGGAGACGGGAGAATACAGCCTGGCCAAGGAGTATGAACAGGTCTATGAGCTGGTGATTCAGATGTTTGACCGCCTGGTTCATCTTCTGGGAGAGGAAAAGATAGGAAGAAGAGAATTCGGACAGATTCTTGACGCCGGCTTTGAGGAGATCCGGGTGGGAGTCATTCCGGCCACCGTGGACCGGGTGGTAGTGGGAGACATTACCAGAACCCGTCTCGACAAGATAAAAGCCCTGTTTTTTATGGGAGTCAACGAGGGAATCGTGCCCTCCAAGAAGGAGGGAGGAGGAATCCTTACAGACACGGACCGGGAATTTTTAAAGGAAATGTCCCTGGAGCTGGCGCCTACGGCAAGGGAGGACAGCTTCCGGCAGCGTTTCTACCTGTATCTTATGATGACAAAGCCCTCAGACCTTCTGGTAGTATCCTATGCCGCCTTCAGCCAGTCAGGCAAGGCCCAAAGGCCCTCTTCCCTTATAGGAGAGCTGAAAAAAATGTTTCCGGAGCTTAAGGTGAGACAGCTGAAGGAAGAAAAAAGGCACATCAGCTCCCTGGCAGAGGGGATGGAACGTCTCATTGAGGGATTAAGGGACTATGAGGAGAACAGAAGGAAGCCATGGTTTTTGGAGCTGTACCGGTATCTGGCTCTCCGTGACGACTGCAGGCAGCAGGTGAGGAAGCTGACTCAGGCGGCATTTTATTCCTACGAGGAGAGGGGGATCAGCCGGGCGGCGGCAAGGGCTCTTTACGGCAGGATTCTGGAGGGAAGCGTGACCCGGCTGGAACAGTATGCCTCCTGCGCATACGCCCATTTTTTGAACTACGGCATGGAGCTTATGAAACGCCAGGAATACCAGATTGCCGCCGTGGATCTGGGCAATCTGTTCCACAGCTCCATAGACCTGTGCTTTAAGGAGCTGAGAAGGAACCATAAAAATGTGGCCGACCTTTCCCAGGAGGAGAGGAAGGCCCTGGTAAAATCCTGTGTTGCCCAGGTGACGGAGGAATACGGCAACACCATATTAAAAAGCAGTGCCAGGAACGAATACCTGGCGGGGCGGATCGAGAGAATGACGGACCGGACCATGTGGGCTTTGGCCAAACAGCTTGAGAAAGGGGATTTTGTCCCGGCAGGATTTGAGGTGTCCTTCTCCGCCATCGACAATCTGGAGGCCATGAAGATCCGCCTTTCCCAGGAGGAAGAGCTTCACTTAAGAGGGAGGATCGACCGTCTGGATCTGTGTGAAGACGAAACCCATGTGTATGTGAAGATCATTGACTACAAGTCAGGCTCCACCAGGTTTGATCTGGCGGCAATCTACTACGGGCTGCAGCTGCAGCTGGTGGTCTATATGGATGCGGTGACGGAACTGGAAAAACGGCGGTTCCCTGACAAGGAAGTGGTTCCCGCAGGGATTTTCTACTATAATATAAAGGATCCTGTGGTGGACCGAGAGGAGGTCAAGGAGCCGGAGGACGTGGAGAAGCTGATTCTGGAGCAGCTCCGCATGAACGGGCTGGCTAACAGCGATCTTGAGATTATCAGCCATATGGATCGGGAGATTCAGTCCAAATCCCAGGTGATCCCGGTGTCCATAAAGGACGGGCTGATTCAGGAGCATTATTCCTCCGTGGCAGGAAGCCGTCACTTCGAGGCTTTGAAGCTGTATGTGCGGCAGAGGGTAAAGGAGGACGGACAGGAGATTCTGGCAGGCAGCGTCTCGGCGGCGCCTTACAAGCAGGGAAGCCGTTCGGCCTGTGACTACTGCCCCTACCACGGGGTGTGCGGATTTGATTTAAAGGTTGCCGGCTACCGGTTTCGGCGGTTTCCGGCCATGAAGCCGGGGCAGGTGTGGGACGAGATTATGAAGGGAGAGGAAGATCATGGAGTGGACCCCAAAGCAGAAGGCGGTTATTGATGCCAGGAAAAGCAGCCTTTTGGTGTCAGCGGCGGCGGGAAGCGGCAAGACGGCGGTGTTGGTGGAGCGGATTATCCAGCTGATCTGTGACCAGGACAATCCCGTGGATTTGGACCGCCTTCTGGTTATGACCTTTACCAACGCGGCGGCGGCCCAGATGCGGGAGAGAATCGGACAGGCCCTGGAGAAAAGGCTGGAGGAGGAACCGGACCGGGAGCATCTCCAGGTTCAGGCAGCTCTGGTTCACCGGGCCCAGATTACCACCATCGACAGCTTCTGCTTAAGCCTGATCCGAGACCATTTTAACCTTCTGGATCTGGATCCTGCATTCCGTATCGGGGATGAGGGAGAGCTGATGCTCCTCAAGGCCGATGTGATGGAGGCACTTTTGGAGGATTACTACCAGAAGGGGGACGGTGTCTTCGGACAGTTTGTGGAGACCTATGCCACAGGCAAATCAGACAGCGGTATCGAAGACTATATTATGCAGGTGTACACCTTTTCCCAGAGCAATCCCTTTCCGGATCAATGGTTTTTGGAGTGCCGCAGGGAGCTTATGGAGCTTGAGGAAGGGAATATAAAGGACACCAGATGGATGCAGTACCTGATGAAGGATGCAGAAGGTCAGCTTTTGGAGCTGGCAGAGCAGCTGGAAGGGGCCATTGCCATATGCGGCCTGGAAGGCGGGCCTGAAGGGTATATCCCTGTCTTGACAGTTGAGGCGGACATGGTTCGCAACATGGCATCCTCCGGGGATTATGAGATTCTTCAAAAGCGCTTGCAGGAGGCGTCCTTTGGCAGGCTTCCGGCAGCCAGGGGAAAGGATCTGGATCCTGAGAAGAAAGAGTATGCCAAGATATGCCGTGACCGCGTAAAGAAAGCCGTGGGAACGTTAAAAGAACTGTACGGAAGCCAGACCACAGAGGAGGCGGCCGCCCATATGCTGGGAAGCAGAGACGTGGCCTTAAAGCTTTTGGAGCTGGCAGAGGAGTTTCACTTCAGATATCAGGAGAGCAAACGAGAAAAAAATATTGTGGATTTTAATGACCTGGAGCATGAGGCTTTAAAGATTCTCATATGCCCCAAGGAGGAAGGCAAAGGGGGGTACGAGTACTCTGCCGTGGCGGACGAGCTTGCCAGGCGTTATGTGGAGATCCTGGTAGACGAGTACCAGGACAGCAATGAGGTCCAGGAGGCTTTGCTGAAAAGCCTGTCAGCAGAGCGGTTCGGACGGCCCGATGTGTTTATGGTGGGGGACGTGAAGCAGAGCATCTACAAATTCCGTCTGGCCAGGCCCCAGCTGTTTATGGAAAAGTACGAGTCCTTTGAGGATTATGAGGAGGAGCCAGAAAGCCCTTCTAAGGGGAAAAAGATCGAGCTGAGTCAGAATTTCAGGAGCCGGGCCTCGGTTCTTGACAGCATTAACCAGGTGTTCTATCAGATTATGACAAAGAATCTGGGCAATATCCAGTACAGCCCCAAGGTGGCCCTTCATCCCGGAGCCTGCTTCAAGGAGACGGAAAAAAAAGCCGGAACACCTACGGAGATCCTTCTTGCAGATACAGGCCCAAAGGTTATGGGCCCGGCCGACGAAGAGCTGGAGGAGTATACAAGCCGGGAGATGGAGGCCAGGATGATTGCCGCCAGGATCAAGGAGCTTACGGATGAAGAGGAGGGCCTGTGGGTGTGGGACAAGGACAGGGAGGATTACCGGCCTGCCAGATACGGGGATATGGTGATTCTTCTGAGAAGCCTTGGGGGCTGGACAGATTCCTTTCTCAATGTTCTGACCCAGGAGGGCATCCCGGCGTTTACGGAATCAGGCACCGGTTATTTTAATACCATTGAGGTGGAGACCGTGCTGGCCATGCTGGCGGTCATCGATAACCCCATGCAGGATATTCCCCTGGCTGCAGTGCTGAAATCAGCCATAGTGGGTATGGATGAGGAGGAGCTTGCATGGCTTATGGCCGTGAGGAAGCAGAATCCCAAAAAAGGCCAGGATCGGGGGCTCTACGGGGCCGTAAGGCTGGTTATGGGGGAGGAAGGGCAGGAAGAAGCCGGCCCCAAAGAACCGTCCTGGCGGGAGATGGCGAGCCAGGCGGGAATGCCGGAGGCCGTGAGGGAGTCCCTGTCAGAAAAGACTGCCGGCTTTTCCCTTCTTCTGGAAAGCCTGAGGCGTCAGGCAGTGTACCTTCCCATCCACGAGCTGATTCACCGGATGTATCTCCAGACCGGGTATTATGATTATGTGTCGGCCATGGCGGCCGGGGAGGTGCGAAGGGCCAATCTGGATATGCTGATTGAGAAGGCCTGGTCCTATGAGAAGACCAGCTACAAGGGCCTGTTTCATTTTATCCGTTATATAGAGAAGCTGAAAAAGTACGATACGGACTTCGGGGAAGCCACAGGGGCAGGAAAGAGCCAGGAGATGGTTAGGATCATGAGCATCCACAAAAGCAAAGGCCTGGAATTTCCCATTGTGTTTGTAGCCGGCATCGGAAAGCCCTTTAACAAGCAAGACGTAAGGGGAAAGCTGCTTATTGACGGGGATCTGGGCATTGGGACGGATTACCTGGACATTGAGACCCGGGTAAAGACCTCCACACTGAAGAAGAACGTCCTGAAAAGGAAAATGGATCTGGACAATCTGGGGGAAGAGCTGAGGGTCCTCTATGTGGCCATGACCAGGGCAAAGGAAAAGCTGATTCTGACGGGAACCGACAGGTATCTGGAGAAAAAGCTGGAAAAATGGAGTCAGAAGACATGGGATACCATCCAGATACCCTATACCATACTGTCCACTGCCGGCTCCTTTCTTGATTGGATTCTCATGACAGAGCCGAAGAAAAGCCCTCTGTTTAAGGTGGAAGAGATTTCGGCAGAGGCCCTGACAGGCCAGGTTCTTATGAGAAAGATCGAGAGAAGGGTATCGGAGGAGGAACTGAACCACATGGATCTGTCCCATGTCTATGATGAAGACATGAGAGCTTTTTTGGAGGAAAAGCTTTCCTACCGCTACCCCTATGAGGAGGATATCAGCCTTCATACCAAGATGTCGGTCTCCGAGCTTAAGAAGAGGGGCCAGGATATTGACGACAAAAACAGCCTTTTCCAGCCCGTGATACCGGAATTCTTAAAAGAAGACAGAGAGAAGGAGGGAGGAAAGAAAACCGCCGGAGGAGCTGTTCGGGGAAGCGCCTATCACCGGGTTTTAGAGCTTCTGGATTTTTACAGGATCACAGAGGAGGAGGATATCCGGCTGTGGCTTAAGGAGGCCGAAGAGAAGCGGATGATTACCCAGGATATCCGCCATATGGTAAAGACAGAGAAAATCTGGAGATTTCTAAGGTCAGAGCTGGGGCAGAGGATGTGCCGGGCCCAGAAGGAGGGCAGGCTGTACCGGGAGCAGCAGTTTGTCATAGGGATTCCGGCAAAGGACATGGCCCTTGGAGAATCGGAAGAGCTGGTGCTGATCCAGGGTGTTGTGGATGCCTGGATGGAGGAGGAGGACGGACTGGTGCTGGTGGATTACAAGACAGACCGGATCGGCCCGGGACAGGAGGAGGTTCTTGCCAGGCGCTACGGGATCCAGCTTGGGTACTACAAGAAAGCACTGGAGCAGATGAGAAAGAAGCAGGTGAAGGAGACGGTGATCTACTCCTTAAGCCTGGAAAAGGCCCTGGGAGTGTGACCGGCTTCGGTAAATGTTTTTGGTAGGAATGATAGGCAATTTGTGGTATACTTGTGAAAAAATAAGAGGAGGGGTTTTATTATGAGGGTACTTGTAATCGGAGGGGTGGCTGCCGGCACCAAGACGGCGGCAAAGCTTAAGAGGGAGGATCGGAGCGCAGAGGTTCTTGTCATTACAAAAGGAAAGGACATTTCCTATGCAGGGTGCGGGCTTCCCTACTATGTAGGTGGTATGATTGAGGATTCGGGAGATCTCATTGTCAATACTCCCCAAACCTATTCGGCTCTCACAGGGGTGGAGGTTCTCACGGAGAAGGAAGCGGTGAGATTAAACGCCCAGGACAAGACCGTGACCATAAAGGATCAAAGGACAGGCAAGGAGGAGGAGCTGGCCTATGACAAGCTGGTGATCGCCACCGGCGCCTCCCCGGCAGTTCCTCCTGTGAAGGGGATGGAGCTTCCGGGAGTGTTTACCATACGGACTCCCAAGGATGCCATAGAGGTGCGCAGGTTTGCAGAGGAGCAGGATGTTAAAAAGGCAGTGGTGGTGGGAGCCGGCTTTATCGGCCTTGAGATGGCGGAGAATTTAAAGCAGAAGAACATCCAGGTGACGGTAATTGACTTTGCCCCCCAGATTCTGCCCAATATTCTGGATCCGGAGATGGCGGCCTACGGGAAAAAGCATTTGCTGAGAGAAGGGATCCGGGTGATCACAGGCACCAAGGCAGAAGAGATCCAGGGGGAAGGGCAGGTGACGGCCCTTAAGACCACGGCAGGTACCTTGTCCTGCGGCATGGTAATTATGGCAGCAGGAATCCGTCCCAACACCGGATTCTTAGAAGGAAGCGGCATAGAGATGAACCGGGGAACCATTGTGGTGGATAAGACTATGAAGACCAATCTTCCCCATGTGTACGCTGCCGGCGACTGTGTCCAGGTGACAAGCCGTATTACCGGGCGGGCCCAGTGGTCGCCTATGGGTTCATCGGCCAACATGGAGGGAAGGACGCTGGCCCAGATCCTAACGGGAGCCAGGAAGGAATATCCGGGAGTTTTAGGCACCGGAGTGGTGAAGCTTCCAGGCTTAAACTGCGGGCGGACAGGTCTCACGGAGGCTCAGGCCAGGGAGGCGGGATTTCAGGTGGAGACCGTCCTTGCAGTGACTGACGACAAGGCCCACTACTATCCCGATGCCGCCTTTTTTGCCACAAAGCTTATTGCAGACAAGGAGAGCCACAAGCTTTTGGGCATCCAGGTTTTGGGCCCGGGAGCCGTGGACAAGATGGTGGATATCGGGGTTATGGGTATCACCATGGGAGCCAGGCTGGAGGACTTTGAGAACGGGGATTTTGCCTATGCCCCGCCTTTCTCCACAGCCATTCACCCCTTTGTCCAGGCAGTCTATATTCTCCTTAACAAGATGAACGGAAGTATGGTGAGCATGACCCCTGCCCAGTATGCTGCCGGCGAGGCCAAAGACTACAGGATTCTTGACGTGGCCCCTGTGCCCTCCATCAGAGGCGCCCGGTATGTCAACTTGGGCCAGGTGGATGGAGAGCTGGAGGGAATCGGGAAGGACGAGAAGCTTCTGCTGGTGTGCGCCAAGGGAAAGAGAGGATACTTCCTTCAGAACCGCCTGCGCCACTTTGGTTACAAAAATACCGTAGTTTTGGAAGGCGCCCTCTTCTTTAATGATGTGAAGGTGGAAGGCTTTGACGGCCAGGTGTCCAAGGAGGAGGAGACCCGGGTGAAGGCACTGGGATTTTTAAAGGACAAAAGGACCCCTGACAAGTTCAACGGCCGGGTCATTACCAGGAACGGCAAGATTACGGCCCAGGAGGCCAGAGCCGTTGCGGAAGCGGCGGAAACCTTTGGAAGCGGGGAGGTGACCATGACCTCACGCCTCACCATGGAGATCCAGGGTGTCCCCTTTGAGAAGATTGAGCCTTTAAGGGAGTTTTTGCTTGAGGCCGGCCTTGAGACAGGAGGAACGGGCTCCAGGGTGCGCCCTGTCGTGTCCTGTAAGGGAACCACCTGCCAGTACGGCCTTATGGATACCTTTGAGCTGTCCCAGGAGATTCATGAGCGGTTCTATCACGGCTACGAAACTGTGAAACTGCCCCACAAATTTAAGATTGCCGTGGGAGGATGCCCCAACAACTGCGTAAAGCCGGACTTAAATGACCTGGGAATCATCGGCCAGAGAGTTCCCCAGATAGATCTTGAGAAATGCCGGGGATGCAAGGTCTGCCAGGTGGAGGCCGGCTGTCCCATTAAGGTGGCGTCCTTGTCAGAGGGCAGGATCACCATTGACGAGAACGCATGCAACCACTGCGGCCGGTGTGTGGGCAAATGTCCGTTTGGGGTCATTGAAAATTACACAGAGGGCTATCGCATCTGCATAGGCGGGCGCTGGGGCAAGAAGGCAGCCAGGGGCCGTTATCTGGACAAGGTATTTACTGACAGGGAAGAGGTGCTGTCCGTTGTGGAGAAGGCCGTTCTTTTGTTCAGGGAGCAGGGAATTACGGGAGAGCGGTTTGCCGACACTGTGGCCAGAATCGGATTTGAAGAGGTTCAGAAACAGCTGTTTGCAGATGATCTTCTGGCCAGAAAACAGGAGAATATCACGGCCCAAAGGCATTTAAAGGGCGGAGCCACCTGCTGATAGGACTCTTGAGCCCATAAATCCGGGTTATGGTATCTATTCCTTTCTTGTAGTTGACAAATAGTAGTCCTGTTGATAAGATTGGAGATACCATAAGAAACATTTCATGGAAGTATAAAGAGAAAGCAGGAGTTTTTATGGATAGAATCGTGTTATCACTGCTGGTGGACAACACCTCCGGCGTGTTGAGCCGTGTGGCCGGCTTATTCAGCCGCAGAGGCTATAATATTGAGAGTCTTACAGTGGGCGCCACGGCTGACGACCGGTATTCCCGCATGACTGTGGTTTCCATCGGGGATCAGAAGATTCTGGAGCAGATCGAGAAGCAGCTGCGCAAGCTGGAGGACGTGCGGGACATTAAGGAGCTAAGGCCAGGGCATTCCGTGTACAGAGAGCTGATTATGGTAAAGGTGCGGGCCAATGCCAGCCAGCGCCAGGCCATAAGCGCCATCTCCGATATTTTCCGGGCCACCATTGTGGATGTAGGGAAGGAATCTCTCACGGTGATGCTGACAGGGGATCAGTCCAAGCTGGATGCCCTGATTAATCTTTTGGAGGATTATGAGATCTTAGAGCTGGCAAGGACAGGTCTTACGGGACTTTCCAGAGGCGCCGATGATGTCCGTTATCTGCCCTGACATGCTTTGCCCGCTGTCTTGAAGAACAGAACCAATATGCCAAGACATTTGCCGGCAGATATGCTGTCGGCAGATGTCTTACACATATATGGGCAGGATTAGGGGATATTGCGGGTTCCCGGCCTGCTGCAACCAAGAAATCATGACAATATCAGGAGGAAAGTTACTATGGCAAGAATTTATTATCAGGAAGACTGTAATCTGGCTATGCTGGATGGCAAGACCATCGCAGTCATCGGCTACGGCAGCCAGGGACATGCCCATGCCCTGAATGCAAAGGAATCAGGATGCAACGTGATCATCGGCCTCTATGAGGGCAGCAAGTCCTGGGCCAAGGCCGAGGCTCAGGGATTCCAGGTTTATACGGCTGCAGAGGCAGCCAAGAAGGCCGACGTTATCATGATTCTGATTAATGATGAGCTTCAGGCTGATATGTATAAGAAGGATATTGAGCCCAACCTGGAGGCAGGCAACATGCTGATGTTTGCCCATGGATTCAACATTCACTTCGGATGCATCAAGCCTCCCAAGGATGTGGACGTTACCATGATCGCTCCCAAGGGGCCGGGCCACACCGTGCGCTC
>JAAWHU010000060.1 GCA_022796015.1 Hungatella sp.
CACATTTACTGTTATCAATCGTTTCATTGACAAGCCTGTTTCCAGACAAAAAGCTACCGTACTTTTAGCTCTTTCTTCCCTCCCTAATCATAATTTTTACATTTACCAGCATTCTTTTTCTCAATCTCACAGGCGGGAAGATGTCCGGCCAGATTCAGCTTCTTCTCGCTATTGTGATTGCCATGGCCACAGGAGCGGTATTTTCCCTGACTCATGCATATGCTGCCATTAATATGAAAGCGGATCAGACCATAAGCGGGACGGCTCTCAACATGTTTGCCCCTGCATTTGCCATTTTCGTGGCCAGGGTCATTCAGGGAGTGCAGCAGATCCAGTTTGCCAATACCTTCCAGATCAGTTCGGTTCCGGTCCTGGGAAGGATTCCGGTTCTTGGTCCCATGCTGTTTCAGAAAACTTATATTACTACCTATTTAGGGATTGCCATATTGATTATCTCCACATTGGTGCTTTACAGAACCAGATTCGGCCTTCGCCTAAGAGCCTGCGGTGAACATCCCCAGGCAGCAGATGCGGCGGGAATCAATGTGTACCGGATGCAGTATGCGGGAGTGGCGATCTCCGGCGCCTTGGCAGGATTGGGGGGACTGGTGTTTGTGGTGCCCACGTCCACGAATTTCAATGCGGATGTGGCCAGTTACGGATTTCTGGCTATTGCTGTCCTCATCTTCGGTCAGTGGAAACCGATGAAGATATTTGGGGCTTCTCTGTTTTTCGGGCTGATGAAGACCATTGCCGCCGCATATTCAGGCATTCCGTTTCTGGCATCCATGGGGATCCCCAGCTATTTCTATAAAATGGTGCCGTACATTGCGACTATGGTGGTTTTAATGTTTACCTCAAAGAATTCTCAGGCTCCCAGGGCGTCAGGAATTCCTTTTGATAAGGGACAGAGGTAGAAAAAAGGAAAAAAGAAAAAGTTGCAAAATAGTGTTGACAATTTCGACAATTCATATTATACTATCAAAGGTATCGAGGCGTGGCTCAGTTTGGTAGAGCGCTGCGTTCGGGACGCAGAGGCCGTGGGTTCGAATCCCGTCGCCTCGATTCGATAGTATATAAGGCCAATTGGTCAAGCGGTCAAGACGACGCCCTCTCACGGCGTAAACCCGGGTTCGATTCCCGGATTGGTCACTGAAACTTTATGGAGCTAGGTTCCTGGGTTTCTAAAGAAGTAGCTGCTTCCGTGGCGCAGCTGGTAGCGCGCCGCATTCGTAATGCGTAGGTCGCCGGTTCGAATCCGGCCGGGAGCTTTGCGAAAGAGGCTTCAAAAGATTATCATGAATGACTTGTAATTTAGGGGAAGACATGATATAATAACTACATAAGGCCAATTGGTCAAGCGGTCAAGACGACGCCCTCTCACGGCGTAAACCCGGGTTCGATTCCCGGATTGGTCATTATCAAAAGTCCTATGAAAGGGCTTTTTTTATTGCTTTCCATTGATTTTTTTACAGGACTGTGATATAATACGTTTTAATAGATGTCAATATATGGATATGCCTGTCGGAGAGAATCTACTCTCTACTCTCTAGTTTCTTGTGGATCTAGGTCATTGACCATCCATGTGACCGGTTATTTCAACCGAAATTCCAAATGATTTGTAATCAAATCAGGCAGCAGTTAGAAATGAGGTGAAAGAGATGTACAGGAATTGATATAGACGATGATATAAGATGATAGTAAACAAATGCTAAGGAAGGGAGAAGAATTATGAGCGAAGAGACCAGGATGATTATGGAGAAGTTGGGGGCTATGGGGAGTGAAAATAAAATAATCATGGAGAAGCTTGGAACCATGAGTAGTGAAAATGAAATGATCATGGAGAAATTGGGAAATCTAAGCGAAGAAAATGAAATAATTATAAAAAGATTAGATAATGTGGAAGGAGAGATAAAAACTCTAAAAGAAGATGTCAAAGCATTAAAGAAAGACGTCCAAGTGCTAAAAGAGGATGTTAAAGTGCTAAAAGAGGATGTCCAAGTGCTAAAAGAGGATGTCCAAGTGCTAAAAGAGGATGTTAAAGTACTAAAAGAAGATGTTAAAGTACTAAAAGAAGATGTATGTAACATAAAGGTTCAAATGCATGAAATGGGAGACCGGTTAGGACGTGTGGAAATAAGGTTAGGACATGTAGAAATAAAAGTAAACACTCTGACTATGGTGGTAGAAAACGAAGTGCGGCGTATGATTAATATTGTTGCAGAGGGCCATATGGATTTATATCGGAAATTGCAGGAGGCCCAAAAGATGGAAAAAGAGAGGGAAAAGATGGCCCTGCAGATTGAGCATTTGAATATGGATATGAGGAGAGTGAAAAACGCTGCCGGGATCGCATAAACCCGAGAGAGTGTGATAACGCATTTGGGGGGAACAATTCATTGACGAAATGTAAGAGAAGGAGTATACTTTTTTCAGGAAATGACTGGGAGGTTCCTATGAAAAAAGGAAAGAAAGTTCCGTTTAAAACGGTTTGTTACCGGATTAATTCTGAAAAGCTTCCCCTGGAGTTTTATGGCTTCAGAATCATCCATCTCTCTGACCTTCACGGAGCCGTCTACGGCAGAAATCACAATATGCTGCTTCATAAAATTCATGAGGTCAAGCCGAATCTTGTGGTTATGACAGGTGATCTGGCAGATGGGTCGAGGGGAGGTATGCTAAGTTTTATTAAACTGACAGAAGCACTCTGCGGATATTACCCTCTTTATTATATTCCCGGCAATCATGAGCAGGAGCTGGAAAGAGAAATTTATGACAAGCTCATAAGGAAATTACAGCATAGGGGAGTGACGGTCCTGAATAATAAATGGTGTACGATTTCCAGAAGGGGCAGCTTCATAAAAATATACGGATTGGTCACCCCTATGGTTTATTATAAGGATCCTATGAGGGAGGGATATGAGAGAGGAATCTGCTTTACTGCAGAGAATACAAGGGAGCTTCTGGGTGAAGCGGATGAGTCCTGCTATAATCTGCTGCTGGCACACAATCCTCTTTACTTCCCATCCTACAGGGACTGGGGGGCAGATCTTACGTTGTCCGGCCACATCCATGGCGGAATTATACGGATTCCGGGGCTCGGAGGCCTGTTATCTCCTGACGTCAGCTTTTTTCCCAAATACGATGGAGGACATTTTGAGGAAAAGGGGAAGCATCTCATAGTCAGCAGGGGATTGGGAAATCATTTTTTGGTGAGAGTATGCAATCCGCCGGAGCTTGTCGTGATTACTCTTTGTGCGCCGGCTTTGTTACACTCTTCAGAAAAAATATCTTGACAAGCTGAGAAAATTAGTTTATTCTATGTTCAAGTTCATTAGCAACAAACTGTTGACCAGGACGAGTACTTGTCTGGAACATGTACAGAGAGCTGCAGAGGGTGGAATTGCAGTCATGGGATATTCAGGGAATGGACCTGAGAGGGTGATCTGAAACTTCGGGAGTAGGTGAGACGTGGCTGCACGTTACAGCAGAAAGTGTATGACAGTACACGATAAAAGTGCATCTCCATAATCAGTTTGTGGGATGAATTTAGGTGGCACCGCAGAGGAGATCAGGCTTCTGTCCTATTGATAACAGGACAGAGGCTTTTTTTATTCTCCTGGAAAGCCGCACCACTCTCCGTGCGCCCTGTCTACGGAGGGGAACATAGGAGTATTTAGGTAAATGTTTTTTCCGGCAGGATATGGTCAAAAGATTCAGTCAAGCTCCGAGTTTTGCAATGACCTATAGGAGAGAATTACAAGAAAGGAAGGAACCCATATGAAAAAAGAAATCCCTTACAAGATCTATCTGGAAGAGCGGGAGATGCCGAAGCAGTGGTATAATGTGCGGGCGGACATGAAGAAGAAACCTGCCCCTCTTCTCAGCCCGGCCACATTAGCCCCTATTACCTTGGAGGAATTGTCCCATGTGTTCTGCAAGGAGCTGGCCAAGCAGGAGCTGGATGATACCACACCTTATTTTGACATCCCCGAGGAGATCAGGAATTTTTACAGGATGTACCGTCCATCACCTTTGGTAAGGGCCTACTGCCTGGAGGAAAAGCTGGAAACTCCTGCCCATATCTATTACAAATTTGAGGGCAACAACACATCGGGAAGCCACAAGCTGAATTCCGCTATCGCCCAGGCTTACTATGCCAAAAAGCAGGGGCTTAAGGGAGTGACTACGGAGACGGGAGCAGGACAGTGGGGTACTGCCCTTTCCATGGCTTGTGCCTATCTGGGACTGGACTGCCAAGTTTATATGGTAAAATGCTCCTATGAGCAAAAGCCCTTCCGTCGGGAGGTCATGAGGACCTATGGGGCCAATGTGACACCTTCTCCTTCTATGAATACCGAGGTGGGACGTAGGATTAACAAGGAATTTCCGGGAACTACGGGGAGCCTTGGCTGTGCGATCTCCGAGGCCGTGGAAGCTGCCATGGGACAGGAGGGGTACCGCTATGTTCTTGGTTCTGTCTTAAACCAGGTGCTTCTTCATCAGTCGGTAATCGGCCTGGAGGCAAAGGCGGCCCTGGACAAATACCATATCAAGGCAGATACAATTATCGGCTGTGCCGGCGGCGGTTCAAACCTGGGAGGTCTGATTTCCCCCTTTGTGGGCCAGATGATAAAGGGAGAGGCAGATTATGAGATCATTGCCGTGGAACCGGCGTCCTGTCCCAGCCTGACAAGAGGAGTATATGCTTACGATTACTGCGATACGGGAAAGGTATGTCCTCTGGCGAAGATGTACACCTTAGGCAGCGGCTTTATTCCGTCCGCAAGCCATGCGGGAGGCTTGAGATATCACGGCATGAGTTCTACCGTGTCAGAGCTTTATCATCAGGGAATGGTGAAGGCCAGAAGTGTGAAGCAGACAGAGGTATTTCAGGCGGCTCAGATGTTTGCCAAGGTGGAAGGAATCCTTCCGGCTCCGGAGAGCAGCCATGCCATTAGGGCAGCCATTGATGAAGCCCTAAGATGCAAGGAGACAGGAGAAGAGAAAACGATTGTGTTCGGTCTTACGGGAACCGGTTACTTTGATATGGTAGCTTATCAGAAATTCAATGATGGTGAGATGTCTGATTATATGCCTTCTCATGAGGAACTAAAGAAGGCACTTGACGCCAGGCCGAAGGTGAACCTATAAATAAATTTTACATCGAAATCATCCCATTGTCGCAGAAGCAATCAGGATGATTCAGAAAGATGAGGGGCTGCTGCGAAATACGGATTTTCTGAGGAATCCTGAGATTTTGCAGCAGCCCTGTTTTGCAGTAATTTCTTTTTTGGCGGGTTACCCGCGATATCGGTTCAGACAGGCATAGAGCTCCTGGATCCGCGGTTTTGTTAGGCCGCAGGGCACATAGGAGGAGCAGAAAGGCTCCCAGCCCTTTTTCTCCAAAGTATCATAGAGCCACTGAACCGTCTGTCTTACGGTCTTTTTCCCATCCATAACCTGTTCCACGCCTAAACGGAGAAGATGGGCAAGGGCATTTATCTGTTCCGAGTCGGTAAGCTGTTCCACATACCTCAGATCCACGGTCTCCTTGTCAAGAGAAAAGGAATCCCGCCCAAAGGTTTTGATCTTCCTATGGTCATGGCGCTGACTGCCCCGGTTCTGGTCACCGCCTCGTCCTCTGTAGCCCCGGTCCCCATCCCTTCGGGCACCCAGCTGTGAGGCGGGCAGTGCCCGGGCAAAGTCAGGAATCCGAAAATCAGGAGCCTGGATTCTGGGGGCGGTGTGATCTTGGCAGAGAGCTTTCACATGGGCCGTAATATCTATGGGGTGATAGCAGTCCATCTGGAGAATGGTGTCTGCGATATAGAAAAAAGCCCCGGAGCTTCCCGCCACCAGAACGGTGGATGTTCCCGCCTTCTCATACAGATCCCTTGCCCGTTCCAGAAAGGGAGTAATCGGCTCTTTTTCGCGGCTGATTACCTGCTGCATAAATTCATCCCGAACCATAAAGTTGGTGGCGGAGGTATCCTCGTCAATGAGGAAAAGCCGTGTGCCGGCTTCCATTCCTTCGATGACTCCGGCGGCCTGGGATGTGCTTCCGCTGGCATCCTCTGTGGAAAAGCAGGAGGTATCCTTTTTGTTGGGCAGATCCTTGATAAACAGGGAGATGTCCACCTGGCGGATAGACCTTCCATCTTCTGCCCGAAGCTTGAGGGCCGTGTGGTCCGTGATCACATATTCCCGGCCATCACCGGCAATATGATTGTAAACTCCCATTTGAAGGGCCTCAAGAAGCGTGGATTTGCCGTGATAACCTCCTCCTACTATGAGGGTAATGCCTTCCCGGATGGCCATACCTTTGATCTGTCCGGCATGGGGGAGAGTCAGGGTCAGTTCCATGGACTCAGGGGAGTTAAAGGGGACGCTCCCCTTCATGGGAAGATCGGAGACCCCGCTTTTTCTGGGGAGTATAGAACCGTTGGCCACAAAAGCCGACAATTTGTGGTCCCTTAAGTAAATGCGTATGGCATCCTGGTCCTCGGACAGAAAGACAGCCTGCTCCACCTTTTTGGCATCCAGTTTTTTATAGAAGAAACTGTTCTCCACACAGCGGGGAAGGAATTCAAAAAGGATTTTTTCCAGTTCCCCTGCGTTGATGGTGCGGCCGAATGCAGGGAAGCCTACATGGAACCGGGCAGTGATCTTCTGAGGGCTGATCTCGCAGGCGCTGCGCTCCAAGACCTCCTGACCGCACCGGGTAATGGAGAGAAGGCCGCTTTTTCCCGATCCCTTGGCTTTAAAATTATAATCCTCAAACTGAGATGAAAACTGTCTTGTGAGATGATCCTCCAATGCGACGCGGGCCGGTTTGTCCTTGTAATAAGCAGCCGGAAACCCGGCGTCCTTATGGAGTATCTCCACATGGAGGCTGGAGGGAGAGGCAAAGGGGTCTCCCTGGACATGATCGATGGAAAGCAAAAATCTTCCGAACTCATAAGCTCCTGCCAGGGATTTGTAGGCGGGATAGCTTTTGTGGTCGATAGAGCGCAGCAATGTGCGCAGTTCATTTGATGATTTCATAGGATATTCACTCACTTTTCTTCTTCTTTAGGAAGGCTCTGCATATACTGATGCATAGATTCCGCCACGATTTTGCTGTGGGCCACGGCTTCCACCACGGTCCTTGCTCCGTTTACCACATCCCCGGAGGCAAAGATGCCGGGACGGGTGGTGTGTCCGTTCTCATCGGCCACAAGAAGCCCCCGGTTATTGGCCTTGAGGCCTTCCGTGGTAGTGACGATCCGGTTCTGAGGCCCCTGGCTTATGGAAATGATGACACTGTCGGCCTTATAGAGAGCCTGGGAATCAGGAACATCCTCAAAGGTGCCATCCTCGTGTTCCAGAATATCTTTAAAGATGACTCCCTCATCTGTGATCTCCACAGGAGCCTTATTGTACTCAAACCGAACCCCCTCCAGTTTGGCATAGCTGAATTCGTGATGACTGGCAGCCACCTTGCCGGTAAGAGAAAAACAGGTGATCTCCCGTACTCCCTTGCGGATGGCGGTCCTTGCCACGTCCATGGCTGCATTGCCGGCTCCGATGACAATCACCCGATTTCCCAAGCCATAGCTGTCAGGATTGTTCAGGTAGTTAATGCCGAAATGCACGTGGCCCAGGGTTTCCCCTTTAATATGGAGGGCATTGGGCTTCCATACGCCTGTCCCCACAAAGATGGCCTTGTATCCGTCACGGAACAGGTCATCCACTCCGATGGCGCCGCCGATATGGGTATTGGGACGGAACTTGATGCCTTTTAAGTCCAGATGACGGTATTTGATATCGTCAAGGACGGATTTTGGAAGGCGGAATTCAGGGATTCCGTAGCGGAGCACCCCGCCGATCTTGTCCTTGCCTTCAAAAATCGTCACATCATATCCGTACCGGGCCAGAATGATGGCGATGGTGATTCCGGCAGGGCCGGAGCCGATAATAGCCGCCCGCATTCCGTTGGCAGGCTTTGGGCCCTCGGTCATCTTGTTGGCATAGGTGGAGGAAATATAATGTTCGATGGTGGAAAAATGGACGGGAGCCCCTTTTTTTCCTAATACACAGTGGCCTTCACACTGATTTTCATGGTTGCATACAAGGCTGCAGACCGTAGTGAGAGGGTTGTTTTCAAAGAGGGTCCGTCCCGCTTCATCCAGCTTGTTGTCCTTTAACAATCGGATAATCTCCGGGATGGGAGTGTTAATGGGGCATCCCTTCTGACACTGGGGAACCTTGCAGCCCAGACAGCGGTTTGCCTCATCCATAACATGAAGCGCCATATATAAAACCTGCCTTTCTTAAAAATCCTTGATTACACGTTAAACCGGAAGAGGATCACATCCCCATCCTGAACCACATACTCCTTGCCCTCCAGGCGGATAAGCCCCTTATCCCTTGCGGCGGAGTATGCACCGCATTCCAGGAGATCCTGGTAATTCACTACCTCAGCGCGGATAAAGCCTCTCTCAAAGTCCGAATGAATTTTGCCGGCGGCCTGGGGAGCCTTGGTTCCTACCTTGATGGTCCAAGCTCTTGTCTCATCCTCACCGGATGTGAGGAAACTTAAAAGTCCCAGCAGGCTGTAGCTGGCGGCAATAAGCTTTTCCAGACCAGATTCCTTAAGGCCTAAGTCCTCCAGGAACATGGATTTTTCTTCCTCGTCCAGCTCAGCAATCTCCTGTTCGATCTGGGCACAGATGACAAACACCTGAGAAGCGTTTGAGGCGGCGAACTGCCGAACTGCGGCTACATGGGGATTGGAATTGCCGTCGTCCCCAAGATCCTCCTCCCCCACATTGGCAGCAAAGATAACCGGCTTGTAGGTGAGAAGATTCAGTCCCGCCACAAAGGCCTCCTGGTCTTCATCGGCACAGGAGAATCCTCTGGCAAGGTTGCCTTCTTCCAGATAAGCCTTTACTGCTTTCAGGGTCTCCACTTCTTTCGCCAGAGACTTATCATTGAAAGCACTTTTCGATGTTTTGGCTATGCGTCGTTCCAGAATCTCAATATCAGAAAAGATCAGTTCCAGATTGATGGTCTCAATATCCCTGAGAGGGTCTATGGCTCCATCTACATGAATCACGTTAGAATCCTCAAAGCAGCGGACCACATGGACAATGGCATCCACTTCCCGGATATTGGAAAGGAACTGATTGCCAAGCCCTTCTCCCTTGGAGGCGCCTTTTACCAGCCCGGCAATATCTACAAACTCGATGACTGCCGGAGTCACCTTTTTAGAATGATAAAAGTCTCCCAGAAGTTTTAAGCGGTGGTCAGGAACCGGTACTACACCGATGTTGGGATCAATGGTGCAGAAAGGATAGTTAGCCGATTCTGCACCGGCTTTTGTCAGGGAGTTGAATAATGTGCTTTTGCCTACATTGGGCAGGCCCACAATACCTAATTTCATATGATTACCTTCCTTGAATATTATCTCGTAACCCTGCAGCGGACTGAAGGGCTGTTTTTTCCAACTTCTATAGAATATCATAGAAGTAAAAGAAATAAAAGAGGAAAAGCCGGCAAAAAATCATGTTCGACAAAATAGGACAAAAATATGTCCTTATAGGACGATATGTCGAATCATGACGAAATATGTCGGTCGAATTACATTGATTTTTGACCTATTTAGGGTTAAAATGGAGAAAACCTTGAAGAAAACACTGCTATGATCGCGGGCGTAGAAAGTGTTTTCGGATGTTTTGGCTGCGGGCTGGATGCCAAATAAAAAGGTTATAGCCTGGAGCAGTATCTGAATCCAGTTTTCCTATAGTCTCTATTTGCCGCTTTATGTACCGGAACTGATCACAGGAGTTTAACCGGAATGGCAGCAAAGATATGGAGGATAGATTATGAGACTTCGGGTGGTGGAGCAGTTGTCTATGGGAGAGGCATGGACAATATGCCCACATGTAATATTTTTGCCAAAGTGAAAACCCCTCCTTTTTGCAGTGGCAGGCAGCACCGTAAACAGAGCCTATGCAGTTTATATGAAACTGATAAAGGACGCTAAGGTATGGCAAAGGAGAACAGATATGGAAAATTCTAAAGAAGAGTTAATTAGAAAGATTGAGTCGGCAAGGCTCATCCTGAATAAAAGTATAGATGAGAAGCGCAATTATGAGGAAATCTACCAAAACAGCATCGCTCTGGATGCCCTCATTGAAGAGTACATTATAGCAGGATATTAATAAAGAATTGTTAAAAGGATAGAACAGCTGTTTGTGATCAGGCAGCTGTTCTTTTTATGTGCCGAAGATTTTTATATTTTCTCCTTGCTATTTCCCCTGGTTTGTACTAAAATTAAGATACCAAGTGGAGGAAAGTGGTTTAAAGTGGTATAAAGTGGTGATAAAGTGGCGCACATAAGGTAACAGCAGGTGATTGCATATGTTCATGGGTGAATACAATCATACAGTAGATGCGAAGGGACGTCTGATCGTTCCCTCTAAGTTTCGGGAGCAGCTGGGAGATGAATTCGTAGTTACGAAGGGTCTGGATGGCTGTCTTTTCGTGTATGAAAACACCGAGTGGAAGATCCTGGAAGAAAAGCTGAAGAACCTGCCTTTAACCAATGCCAATGCCCGAAAGATCACCCGCTTTTTCCTGGCAGGAGCCACGCTCTGCGAGGTGGATAAGCAAGGACGGATCCTGCTTCCCTCCGTGCTTAGAGAATTTGCCAAAATCGAAAAAGATGCGGTAATGGTAGGCGTAGGCAACCGAATTGAGATCTGGAGCAGGGAATCCTGGACGTCGGCCAATGTCTATGACGATATGGATGAGATTGCTGAAAGCATGGAAGGTCTTGGAATATGACATTTGAGCACAAATCAGTACTGTTGGACGAGACAGTGGGGAACCTGCAGGTGAAGCCTAAAGGAATCTATGTGGATGGAACACTGGGGGGCGGCGGACACGCTCTTGAGGTGTGCAGACGTTTAGAAGAAGGCGGCAGGCTCATTGGGATTGATCAGGATGAAGATGCCATCAGAGCGGCAGGTCTGAGGCTTAAGGAATTTGAAGATAAAGTTACCATAATAAAGAGCAACTATGAAGAGATACGAAGCGTGTTGGAGGAATTGAATATTTCCGGGGTAGATGGGATTTATCTGGATCTGGGGGTGTCTTCCTACCAGCTGGATACTCCGGAGAGAGGATTTACCTATCGGGAGGATGCGCCTCTGGACATGAGGATGGACCGAAGCCAGCTAACGACGGCGGCCCATGTGGTAAATGAGTACAGCGAGATGGAGCTGTACCATATAATCCGTGATTACGGGGAGGAGAAGTTTGCGAAGAATATTGCAAAGCATATTGTAAAGGCACGGCAGATTAAGGAGATTGAGACGACAGGGGAACTGACGGAGCTTATAAAGGCGGCAATCCCGGCCAAGATGCGCGTATCAGGCGGCCATCCGGCCAAACGCACCTTTCAGGCCCTCCGTATTGAGGTTAACCATGAACTGGATGTCTTAAAGCACTCCATAGATACCATGATCGATTTGCTCAATCCCGGAGGGAGGCTTTGTATTATCACCTTTCACTCTTTGGAGGACAGGATTGTAAAGCAAAAGTTTCGGGACAATGAAAGTCCCTGTATCTGTCCTAAGAATTTTCCTGTGTGTGTCTGCGGGAGAAAAAGCAAGGGACAGGTTATGACAAGAAAACCCATTTTACCTGCACAGGAGGAGACTGAGAATAACAAGCGTTCTAAAAGTGCAAAACTGAGAGTCTTTGAGAAGTGCTGATGGCGGGCATAAGCCGGCCGGAGCCTTAGGGATGTTGTAAAGCCGCATAGAAAGGGGAGATGGATATGGCAGGAAGAAAGCCAGCTTCAAGACAGGATTACATACATGGAAGTACAGTCAGAAAGGCAGAGCCGCAGAGAATACCGGCAAGAAAGGAACATCAGAAAGAGGTCAGAAAGACCAGCTATAAAGTGAGAAGGAATCAGGAGAAGGCTCTGCAGATAGATCTTCCCTATTTGGTCGCCCTGATGGCTGCGTCCTGCTGCACTCTGCTTATCTGCATCAACTACATCCAGGTGCGCTCAGTCATGACCACCCGCATGGATCACATTAAACAGCTGGAGCAGGAGCTGGATGCATTAAAATCCGAGAATGACACACTGCAGACCAGAATCAATACCTCTGTAGATCTGGACTATGTCTATAAGGTGGCCACAGAAGAATTAGGCATGGTATACGCCAATAAAAATCAGGTGCGCATGTATCACCAGACAGAAAGCGAGTATGTAACACAGTATGAAGACATCCCGAACTACTGATCATGGAACCGGGGAGAGACGGCAGGGACAGCAGCCCCGGAAAAAAGTGTTTGCAAAATATATGCAGGAAAAGCTGGCAGTCATGGTTTTCGTGATTATGCTGGCTTTGTTTGCATTAATTCTGATCCTCTTTAAAATCGTAAGAGAGAACAATGAGGAATATACAAAGGTGGTGCTTTCCCAGCACTCCACCTACGACAGCCGGGTGATTCCCTACCGAAGGGGAGACATTGTGGACCGCAACGGAACCTATCTGGCCACCAGCGATAAGGTGTATAATCTGATTTTGGATCCGGTTCAGATCTATGACAAAGAGGAACTTTATCTGAACCCTACCGTAAACGCCTTGGTGGAGATTTTCGGATACAACCGAAACGAACTGCTGGAAACCCTTATGGATCACAGAGAATCCAGGTATCTCAGATATGAAAGAAGGATGAACCATGAAAAAAAGGAGGCTTTTGAAGCCCTGCAGCAATCCGTAAACCAGTCAAACTATGAGAACGGCATCAGTGAACGAATCCGAGGCGTGTGGTTCGAAGACGAATTTAAAAGGATTTATCCATACAATTCCCTGGCATGCAGCATCATCGGGTTTACTTCCGCGGATGGAAGCGAGGGAAACGGAGGAATCGAACAGTATTACAACAGCTCTCTCATCGGAACTAACGGAAGAGAATATGGATATCTCAACGACGACACCAATATGGAGGCAGTGATCAAGCCGGCCAGAAACGGCAGTACCATTGTCTCCACCATTGACATTTACATCCAGGACATGGTGGAAAAACGAATTGAAGAATGGCAGGAAGACCCAGGAAGCAAGCATATAGGAATCCTTGTCATGGACCCAAACAACGGTGAAATTCTTGCCATGGCAGACAATTCCAGATATGATCTGAATAATCCCAGAGATTTAAGCGGACTCTATACACAGGAAGAGATTGACGTCATGACGGATCAGGAAAAGGTAGATGCCTTGAGCCAGATGTGGCGGAATTTCTGTGTCAGCGATACCTATGAACCAGGGTCGCCGGCCAAGGTATTTACCGTGGCCACGGGTCTGGAAGAAAATGTTTTTCAGACCACCACTCACTTTGACTGCGATGGCCTTGAGGAGATCGGCGGACATAAGATTAAGTGTACCGCCTACGCGAAAGGGGGCCATAAGGATCTAACTGTGGAGGAGACTCTGATTGTGTCCTGCAATGATGCCATGATGCATATGGCAGCTATGGAGGGAAAGGAAACATTTACAAAATATCAGACACTCTTTAATTTCGGTTCCAGAACCGGAATCGACCTGCCGGGAGAAGCCGATGCCGCTTCCCTGATCTACCGCGTGGAGAGAATGGATGCCACCAGTCTGGCCACCAATGGCTTCGGACAGAACTTCAACTGCACTATGGTCCAGATGGCGGCGGCCTTTGCGTCGGTGATCAACGGCGGCTCTTACTACGAGCCTCATGTGGTAAAGCGGATTCTCAACGAGAACGGCGCGGTGATTATGAAAAATGATGGGGTTTTGGTGCGGGAGACCGTATCAGACGCCACAAGCAGGTTTATGAGAGAGGCTTTAAGACGGACAGTGGCGGAGGGAACCGGAAAGGCGGCCCAGGTAGAGGGCTACGAGGTGGGGGGGAAGACGGGAACGGCGGAGAAGACAGGACGTAATAAAGAAGACTATGTGGTTTCCTTCTGCGGATTCGCCCCTGCCGATCATCCGAAGGTGCTGGTCTATGTGGTTATCGATGAGCCGGCAGTGGAAAAACAGGCCAGCAGCTCCTATGCCAGCAGAGTATTTTCCAAGGTTATGGGTGACATTCTTCCTTATTTAAATATATTTCCTATGACAGATGAAACGGAGGAAGACCTTTCTGACCCTGGGCAGATTCCTGAGAGAGAAGGTGTCAGCCAGATGGGCGAGGAAGAAACGCCGGCAGAAAGCCGGGTCTATGAGACCGATGAGGTGGTTCCGGATGAGACCAACGAGGATGGCTCACCGGTTGTGTCAGACTTGCCGGATCTTCTTCTGGATCCAGAAGGGAATCCGCCGGAGACCAGTTCCCAGGATGAGAGCCAGCCAGAGAGCAGTCGGTCCCAGGAATCCTCCCAGGAGACCACTGCTCAGGAGCCGGAAACGGCCGAAAGCTCCAACCCAGGTCAATAGCTTTCAGGTATAGGTTTTTGGACAGCATATTTCCGGGAAAAATTCATATACTGTAGCAACGGCCCAGTGGTGGAATGAATATGAATCGTAATCAGTCGTATCACAGAGGAAGAATCGTCGTTCTGTGCCTGATTTCCTGTCTTTTGATGGCAGGGCTTATGGGAAGGCTTTTCTTTCTGATGATTTTTCGGTCGGAGCATTACAGCCAGATGGCCGAGGAGCTTCACCAGAGGGAGAGGACCATAAAGGCAGCCAGGGGACAGATTCTGGACCGCAATGGTACTGTGATCGCCACAAACCGGACGGTATGTACCATATCGGTGATTCACAATCAGATAAAGGATAAAGAACAGGTGATCGCAGCACTTTCCGATGCTCTTGGGATTTCGCCGGAGGACATAAGGAAGAAAGTGGAAAAGTACAGTGCCCGGGAAATTGTGGCTACCAATGTGGATAAGGACCTGGGAGATCAAATTAGGAATTACCGTTTAGACGGCGTAAAGGTAGACGAGGATTACAAGCGGTATTATCCCTATGGAAGCCTGGCCTCCAAGGTCCTCGGCTTTACCGGAGGGGATAATCAGGGAATAATCGGTCTTGAGGTCAAATATGAATCCTGGCTGAAAGGCACCAACGGCTTGATTCTGACTCAGGCGGACGCGGCGGGAGTGGAGATTGACAATGCCTTTGAGGACCGGGTGGAGCCTGTGGCAGGAGCAGATCTAAGGATTACCCTGGATGTGAATATTCAAACCTATGCACAGCAGGCGGCGCTAAAGGTTATGGAGGAAAAGGGAGCCAAGAGAGTCTCTGTCATTGTCATGAATCCTCAGAATGGGGAGATCCTGGCTATGGTCAATGTGCCGGAGTTTGACCTCAACAACCCCTTTACCCTGAATACAGAGCCGGAAGAAGGAACCACGGCATCCAAACAGGATCTGCTCAATCAGATGTGGAGAAATCCCAGCATCAATGATACTTATGAGCCGGGCTCCACCTTTAAGATTATTACGGCGGCTGCCGGTCTGGAGGAAGGAGTGGTGAGCCTTGCAGATACCTTTTCCTGTCCGGGATTCCGCATTGTGGAGGACAGAAAGATACGATGCCACAAAGTAGGCGGCCATGGCTCGGAGAATTTTCTCCAGGGAGCCATGAACTCCTGTAATCCCGTATTTATCGATGTAGGACAGAGGCTGGGGGTGGAGAGGTACTACCACTATTTTTCCCAGTTCGGGCTCCTGGGTAAAACAGGCATTGACCTTCCGGGAGAGGCAGCCACCATTATGCATAAGAAGGAGAATATGGGATTGGTGGAGCTGGCTACAGTGTCATTTGGACAGTCCTTTCAAATTACGCCATTGCAGCTGATCACCACGGCCTCTTCCATCGTAAACGGGGGAAACCGGGTGACCCCTCATTTTGGAATGAGTGCAGTAAGCTCGGATGGCACAAGGATTCAAAACTTTTCCTATCCTGTGAAGGAGGGGATTGTGTCTGAGGAGACCAGCCGGACCATGAGGGATATTCTGGAACATGTAGTTGCAGAGGGAAGCGGCAAGAAGGCATCCATAGAGGGCTACCGTATCGGCGGCAAGACTGCTACCTCGGAGAAGCTTCCAAGAAGCTTAAAGCGGTATATATCCAGTTTTTTAGGATTTGCACCGGCAGACAATCCCCAGGTCATGGCGCTGATTACCATCGATGAGCCTGTGGGAATCTATTATGGGGGAACCATTGCCGCCCCTGTGATTGCAGACTTATTTGAGAATATTCTGCCTTACATGGGAATCGAGAAAGAACAAAAGACCAATACCATTATGGAGCCAAAAGGCAGAACCAGTCTGGCCCAGGCGGCAAAGTACAGTTGATTATTCCGGGAAAAAGACGTATACTATTGAGGTGTGTGACTGACTACATAAGAATTTGAGGTGCATTATGATTAACGAAACCATACTGGCGATCATCATCGCATTTGCAATCAGCGCTGTTCTCTGTCCTGTTGTGATTCCTTTTCTCCACAAGCTGAAATTCGGTCAGCAGGTCCGGCAGGACGGACCCCAGGCCCATTTGAAAAAGGCAGGGACGCCTACTATGGGCGGACTGATTATATTGGGAAGCATTACCATCACTTCCATGTTCTATCTGAAAGATTACCCAAAGATGATCCCGGTGCTCTTTGTGACAGTGGGATTTGGCATTATCGGTTTTCTGGACGATTACATTAAGATTGTGATGAAGCGCTCCGAGGGGCTCAATCCCGGACAGAAACTGGCGGGCCAGATTGTGATTACAGGGATCTTTACCTATTATTTGATGAATTCCAAGGAGGTAGGCACATCGGCCCTGATTCCATTTACAGGAGGCTTTGATGGAGGATATTTTCTGGATTTCGGAATCCTCTACATGCCCTTTGTGTTTGTGGTTATGCTGGGAACCGACAACGGCGTAAACTTTACGGATGGTCTGGATGGACTCTGTACCAGTGTCACCATTCTGGTTGCAACCTTCCTCACCATTATTTCTCTGGGGGAGAAAAGCGGAATCAGTCCCATTACGGGAGCCGTGGTGGGGAGCCTGTTAGGATTCCTTCTCTTTAACGTATATCCGGCTAAAGTATTCATGGGGGATACGGGCTCTCTTGCCCTAGGGGGCTTTGTGGCGGCAAGCGCCTGTATGATGCAGCTGCCGTTGTTTATCCCCATTATCGGCCTGATCTATCTTGTGGAGGTGCTTTCGGTCATGATTCAGGTGACTTATTTTAAAAAGACCGGGGGAAAACGGATTTTTAAAATGGCGCCGATTCATCATCATTTTGAATTGTGCGGCTGGTCAGAGACCCGTGTGGTAGCGGTATTTTCTATTGTCACAGCCATTCTTTGTTTGATAGCGTACTTAGGATTATAGCCAGCAAAATAGGAGGAAGGGACATGAGCCAAAGTCAGAAAGTATTGGTGGCAGGCAGCGGCATCAGCGGAATTTCATCGGCAAAGCTGCTCCTTGAAAGAGGGGGAAAGGTGATTCTCTACGATGGCAACGCCAGTCTGGATGAGGAAAAACTTAGGGGGGAGTTCTCCGAGGATGCAGATATATCCATTGTTCTGGGAGAACTGGAGAGAATTCACTTAAGAGGAGTGGAACTGTGTATTATCAGCCCGGGGATCTCGCTGGAGACGCCTTTTGTGGCCCTTCTTGACGATATGAAAATTCCCATATGGGGTGAGATTCAGCTTGCCTTTCAGTGTGCCAAGGGAAGGCTTGCGGCCATAACAGGGACCAACGGCAAGACCACCACCACGGCTTTGGTGGGGGAGATCATGAAGTCCAAGTATGAGGATGTGTATGTGGTAGGCAACATCGGAATTCCTTATACTCAGGTGGCTCTCCAGACAGAAGATGAAAGCGTTACGGTGGCTGAGGTCTCAAGCTTCCAGCTGGAAACCATTATGGATTTCCGTCCGGATGTCAGCGCCATTCTCAACATTACGCCGGATCATTTAAACCGTCATCATACCATGGAAAATTATATTGCCGTGAAAGAAAGCATTACCATGAACCAGACGGAGAAAGATACCTGTGTCCTGAATTTTGACGATCCGGTGCTGAGAGAGTTCGGAAGAGAAGACAACGAACAGCGCAAATGCAAAGTGGTCTTCTTCAGCAGCAGCCACGTGCTGTCAGAAGGGTACTATCTGGATGGAGATATGATCTGCCTTGCTCACAACGGACGCGTAAGCCCTATTGTAAATACCAGGGACTTAAACCTTCTGGGGCGTCATAATTATGAGAATGTTATGGCAGCCATTGCCATCTCCTCCACCATGGGAGTATCCATAGACAGGATCAGGAGAGCAGTAAAGGAGTTTAAGGCAGTGGAACACAGGATTGAATTTGTCCTGGAGCGCTCCGGAGTAAGATATTACAACGATTCCAAGGGCACCAATCCCGATGCCGCCATCCAGGCCATCAGGGCCATGCCGGGCCCCACCCTTCTCATTGCAGGCGGTTATGACAAAGAGTCAGAGTATGACCAGTGGATCGAGGCCTTTGAGGATAAGGTAAAATATCTGGTTCTGATCGGCCAGACAAGAGATAAAATTGCGGAATGCGCCAAAGCCCATGGATTTACGGAGATTATGTATGCGGAGGATATGTCCGAGGCAGTGAGAGTGTGCGCCTCCTATGCGAATATGGGAGATAATGTTCTGCTCTCCCCGGCCTGCGCAAGCTGGGGGATGTTTAAGAATTATGAGGAGCGGGGCAGAATTTTTAAAGAATGCGTCAGAAACCTATAAAGGCAGGCGCAGTGAATCAGGGAGGAGGCTGTTTTGCCAAAACCAAAAAAGAAAACACGCCGATTTTACGATTACAGCCTTCTGTTTGCCATTGTATTTCTTACCATATTTGGGCTGGTGATGATCTACAGTGCCAGCTCTTACATGGCACAGATAACTTACAAAGGAAACGCAGCTTATCTTATGACACGTCAGGGAATTATTGCCATGGGCGGCTTTGTGCTTATGATTATAATTTCCAAAATGGATTATCGCTGGTATGCCAAATTCTCTGGTTTCGCCATTGTGCTGTCATGGGCTTTAATGATTGCAGTAAGCCTTGTGGGAAAAGAAGTAAACGGTAAGAAACGCTGGCTCGGCGGAGACACTTTAAGGTTTCAGCCTACGGAGTTAGTGAAGATCACGGTCATTGTGGCCATGGCGGCTCTTATTACCAGAATCGGCAAAGATGTAGACCGGCCGGCAGGCATTGCCAGGGCAGTGCTGATCACCCTGCCTTTAGCGGGAATTGTGGCGGCCAACAATTTAAGTTCCGGAATTATTATTGCCGGGATTGGTTTTGTCATGATGTTTGTGGCCAGCAGAAGAAAGCTGCCCTACGCATTGTGCGTGGCTTTTGGGGCTCTGCTCATAACCTTTGCAGGTCCCATCGGCAATGTGCTTACAGGTCTTAAGATTCTAAAGCCTTATCAGATGAACCGAATCAACGTGTGGCTTGACCCGGAAGCTTATCCCACTACCGGCGGGTATCAGGTGCTTCAGGGACTTTACGCCATTGGCTCGGGAGGCCTTTTCGGAAAAGGGCTTGGGGAGAGTATCCAGAAGCTGGGATTCGTGCCTGAGGCCCAGAACGATATGATTTTTTCCATTATCTGCGAGGAGCTGGGACTGTTCGGTGCTGTTTCGGTAATTCTTATTTTTGCTTTTATGATTTACCGGTTTATGCTCATTGCCGGCAATGCACCGGATCTGTTCGGCGCTCTCATCGTGGTAGGGGTTATGGGCCATATTGCCATTCAGGTTATCCTGAACATTGCGGTAGTTACCAACACCATCCCCAATACAGGCATTACCCTTCCCTTTATCAGCTATGGCGGAACATCGGTGCTGTTTCTCATGGTGGAGATGGGGATGGTTTTAAGTGTCTCTAACCAGATAAAATTAGAAAAATAGGGAAAAATGGCAAGGGACAGGGCGGCAGTACATAGGATGGTATATAGGAAAACTCAGGAGGGAGCAGGTTGTCTGAGATTTTAGTCCAGGGTTACCATTCGCTAAAAGGTGAGCTCGAAATTCAGGGTTCCAAAAATGCGGCGCTGCCTATGATGGCGGCTGCAGTTCTCCATAAAGGCACTACAGTACTAAATTATGTCCCCAGAATACAGGATGTCTTCTGTATGATGGGGATATTGGAATCTATGGGATGCGTCTGTACTATGGAGGGACACAGGCTGACGATTGATGCAGGCTGTCTGACAGATGTCAGAATTCCGGAAAAGAATGGGAAGGCCATGCGTTCCTCCATTGTCCTTCTAGGAGCCCTTTTAGGGCGGAGCGGGGAGGCATACGCTCATTACCCAGGTGGTTGTTCCATAGGAAGCAGGCCGATTGATATGCACCTTGATGCTTTGGAAAAGCTTGGAGCCGTGTTCAGGGAGGAAGAAGGAATCATCCATGCACAGACCATGAGGCTTAAAGGCAGTACCATTTCTTTCGACTACCCCAGTGTAGGGGCAACAGAAAACGTTCTCCTGGCAGCGGCGGGGGCAGAAGGAATCACGGTTTTAAAAGGCGCCGCCAGGGAGCCGGAGATAGCCGCCTTATGCGGGATGCTTCAGGCAATGGGAGCGGAGATTTGGGGGACCGGGACGGATTGTCTGATGA
The DNA here is from genome assembly GCA_022796015.1 of Hungatella sp. Lineage (GTDB taxonomy): Bacteria > Bacillota > Clostridia > Lachnospirales > Lachnospiraceae > UBA3402. Next base: position 20,651 of record JAAWHU010000060.1, read on the forward strand.
TACACGGAACCCGCAGGTATAAGGATGTGGTCCGGGACGTGCCGGGCGACAGAATTGTGACAGGGACCTATTTGTCTGCCGTCATGGCGGCAGGCGGGGAAGGCGTTTTTAAGAGAAGCAGTCCCAAGGATCTGGACTGTGTCGTAAAGACCATGGAGAAAGCAGGAGCGCATATTCGGATTCTGGACGATGTTCTGGAGGTAAAAATGAAGGGGCGGCCCAAGGCTATATCCGTGGAAACAAATCCATATCCAGGATTTCCCACGGATTTACAGTCTATGATGATGGTTCTTTTGGCCATCGGGGATGGAAGAGGATGCTTGAAGGAAACGGTATTTGAGGGAAGATTTGCCACTGCAAAGGAATTGCATAAAATGGGTGCAGGGATTATAATAGAAGGGAAAGAAGCCTGCATTACCGGACAGAAGAGTCTGACAGGAGCCAGAGTGCAGGCCTGCGACCTAAGAGGCGGGGCAGCTCTGGTCATAGCCGGACTTGCAGCAGAAGGAGAGACCGTGATTACAGAGTGTCATCATATTCTTCGCGGATATGAGGATATCTGCCGGGATCTCAGGTGTCTGGGAGCGGTGATACGGAGAGAGGCATGATAGAATCTAAGATACATTATGGTTTGCGGGAGGCCAGGAACCAGTCTGAGAGGCCTGCGGGCAGGGATGCCCTGAAGGGGATCAAAAAATCCCATGTTATCTTTATCGGACTGGGAATGATGGCGCTGGTTCTTGGGATTACCGTGGCATCCCTTAATATAAGGCAGATTACGGTAAGCGGCAATGTCCGCTATACAGATGAGGAGCTTGTCGACCGGATTTTTCCCGGCAAAGCAGATAGAAATGCCATCTACTGCTATGGTAAGGATCTTTTGGGAGAGCATGTGCAGATTCCCTTTGTGGAGGATTATCGTCTTGTTTTCCACGGCCCCTTTGAGGTAGAGGTGATCGTCCATGAAAAGAGTGTTGTGGGTTATGTGTCCTACATGAGCAGTTATATGTATTTTGACAAAGACGGGATCATTGTGGAGAGCACCAACGAGAAGGTGGAGGATATTCCCAAGATCGTGGGGCTGGAGTACGGGCAGATCGTACTTCACAGACCCCTTCCCGTGGAGGATGAGAGAATCTTTCGGGAAATTCTGGATCTGACCCAAACTCTGACCAAGCATGATTTAAAGGTTGACCGGGTGGAGTTCGACAGCCGGGGGGATGCAACCTTATATATGGAGACCCTGGAGGTGTTTTTGGGAGACAGCACCAACATAGCCGGGAAGATCCTGAGACTGTCTAACATGCTGCCGGAGCTTACGGGACTTACAGGAATTTTGTACCTGGATACCTATGATCCATCCAACAATGAGATGACATATACATTTAAAAAGAAGTCTTAAATTTATTGAAAAAACAGTTGATATTTTAAGGGAAATAAAATATAGTATTAGATAGGTTAGGCTTAAGAAGAGATATATAGGGAAAGAAGAGATTGGTTTAGCATGAAGGAGGAAGTATCTTGTTAGAGATTAAGATAAATGAGGCAGAAAATACAGCCAGAATTATTGTAGTAGGTGTAGGCGGAGCCGGGAACAATGCAGTGAACCGTATGATTGATGAACAGATTGCAGGTGTAGAA